>NZ_BAAGWC010000007.1:0-205033 GCF_054780555.1 Hymenobacter daeguensis | reverse complement strand
CCGCCGCGCCCTGGCCCGCGAGCAGCGCGGCCTGCGCCAGCGGGGCCGCGTGCTGCTCCGGCGCTTTGCCCGCCACCACCAGAAGCGGCGCGAAACCCTGCTGCACCGCCGCTACCAGCTCCAGCTGGCCGCCGAGCGCCAGCTGCACCGCGCCGAGCGGCGGCTGCTTCAATCCCAGTTAGCAGGGCACGATGGGCAATGAACAGTTGCCGGAATCTCGCTGCTCATGGTTAATTGCTCAGTGCTCAATAGCAATGGTTCATTGCTCATTATTATTAATTGTTAATTGAAAAACATGACTTACCGCGAAGCCATTGAGGAGCTGGAAACCATCCTGCGGGCGCTGGAAACCGATGCCGTGGATGTGGACGACCTCACCACCCGCGTCGAACGCTCGGCCGAGCTGATTCGGCTGTGCCGCCACAAGCTGCGCCACGCCGAGGCGTCGCTCGACCGGGTTTTTGATACGCTGGACGAAGAAGAGGACGACGACCCGGACGAAGCGCCCGAGGAGGAAGCAGATGACGACCCCGACGCGCACGACCACCTGCCGGGTGGGCCCGGCCGGGGGTGGTAAGTATTTTTGAACGGAAATATCGTTTTCTGTATAGGCGGCCTATATTTGGCCCCTACATCCAATACGAACTTCTTTTTCTTCAATTGTTTTCAATACCTTACGCTTATGCCATTTAATGGTACCGAAGGAAGCCCGATACCGTTGGGTACGGCGGGAGAATGGACCCGCAAATACCAGGACAAGCATCCGGGCGAAGTCAGAGCCTACTTTGCCGGCCGCGAAATTCTGGAACAGCTTCTCGCCCAACCGGGCTGCATGGGCATCCGCATCTATTACGGCCTCAACGGAGCCACGCCCACTCTGGTGCTGGTGGGGGCCGACCAGGAGGAAAACGACCAGCTCGGCGATGGCTTCATCGTGGCCGATGA
This sequence comes from Hymenobacter daeguensis, assembly GCF_054780555.1. Classification (NCBI taxonomy): domain Bacteria; kingdom Pseudomonadati; phylum Bacteroidota; class Cytophagia; order Cytophagales; family Hymenobacteraceae; genus Hymenobacter; species Hymenobacter daeguensis. Next base: position 204,088 of record NZ_BAAGWC010000007.1, on the reverse strand, counting down.
GCTGAAAGGCTGCCCCGACTGCTGTAGCCAGCCCAACGAGCTCAATAGCTAACCAACTCTCTACCAACCCCCAATAGCCATGCCGGTCGAGATGCAGCTCAAGCTCATGAAATGGCTTGAAACATTTATGCAGGTGAGCATTTTGGCACCCATGCTTGTCACCTGGTGGCGGGGGCGCAGCTTCGCGCCCCCCGTTCGGCTGGTCAGCAAATACGTGTACTTATCAGCGGCCTCGGTCATCATCGGCAAGCTCGCGGCCCACTATCTGCACAATAACCTGCTGATACTGGTAGGGTTCAACATGGGGAAGATGCTGCTGTTCGCGGCCGTCTACAAGCAGGTATTGCTGCCGGGCCGTGCGCATACGCTGCTGCGCTGGAGCGTAGCGCTGGTGCTTTGCATTGCGGCCGGGCTGCTGCTGTATGACTGGAAAGTGGCATCCAATGCGGCGCGCATCATGCAAATCACCGTTTTGGCGGGCTATGCGCTGGTTTACCTCGACCAGACGCTGCACCCAGCCAACAAGCTTTTTAATACCTACAACCCGATTTGGCTGCTGAGTGTCGCGAATCTGCTCTATGCCGCTTTCGCGGCCACAGCAGCCAATATCGGCATCTTCTCACCGGACTCGGCCTACTATTTCGCGTTTATCTGCCTTGCCAGTCTCAACTTCAATGGTTTTCTGACATTGGCGCTGCTCCGGGCCCAGCCCGACAATGCCGAGCTGCCGGATGCTTCTTCCACTGCTGCCACTACCCTTGCGACTGCCTGACTGGCGGGCCGTATCCGGTGAATGTTCCGGCTACTGCCTATTTTAACTTCCTGCTGCTCTTTTTTCTCATCCGGCCGCGCCAGCAGCGCAGCCGAATGAGCATTTTTCCGCTTCTTTGCGCTACCTGCCCGCCAGGGGCATTCATGTGAACACCCTTCTTCCCTTGCTACTCCTCACTCCGACATTGCTCCTGCTTGTGCTTGGGCTGGTGTGGTTTGTGGTACGCTACCAGCGGGTGCAGCTGCGGCAGCAGCAGGAAGTAGCCCACCTCCAGGAAGCCGCCCAGCAGCAGGCCCTGGCCGCCGCGCTGGTGGCCCAGGAAGACGAGCGCCAGCGCATTGCCGGCGAGCTGCACGACGGCGTGGGCACCATTCTGGCCCTGGCCAAGCTGCACCTCTATGCCCCCGGCAGCTCGCCCTCACCCGAGGCCAGCGCCCTCATCGACCAGGCCGTGGCCGAGGTGCGGCGCATCTCGCGCAACCTGCAGCCCGCCACCCTGCAGCAGCTGGGCCTCACGCAGGCGCTGCGGGCGCTGGTGCAGGCCGTGCCCGCCGACAGCGGCCCCGAGGTACACTTGGAGCAGGAAGGCACGCTCGGCCGTCTTATTCCGCCGCACGAGCTGATGGTGTACCGCATTGCGCAGGAGCTGCTCACCAACGGGCTGATTCATGCCCAGGCGCGGCACATTGTGCTGCGCGTGGCCGCGGTCCCGGGCCTGCTCAGCCTGGTTTATTCCGATGACGGCCAGGGCTTTGACGTGGCCACGCTGGAAGAGATGCCGCCGCCCGGCCCCCACGGCCAGCCCGTGGGCATGGGCCTCATCAACCTGCGCAGCCGCGTGGCCGTGCTCGGCGGCCAGCTCAATTATCATTCAGAACCCGGCGGGGGCACCCGCGTCGAGGCGACGCTGCCCGTGACGCTGCTGCCCGCCGGCACGCCTCCCCCAGCCTTTTCGCTTAACTCATGACTCCTCCTCTCTCTCCCACTGGCGGCAATGCTCCGTCCGTTCGTCTGGCTATTGTCGACGACCACATTTTGTTCCGAAAGGGCCTGCGCGCCCTCCTCAGCGGCTACGCCGGCATTGAGGTGGTGTGCGAGGCCGGCAACGGCCAGGAGCTGCTTGAGCTCCTCGACCAGGGCATCAGCCCCAACGTGATATTGATGGACATGCAGATGCCCATCCTCGACGGCCTGCAAACCACGCGCCTGCTGCGCACGCAGTTTCCCAACGTGCGCGTGGTCATCATCTCCATGCACGACGACCCCTCGCTGGTGAGCACCGTGCTGGCCGAAGGCGCGCACAGCTACCTCGTTAAAAACACCTCGCCCGAAGAAATGCGCAGCGCCGTGCTGGCCGCCGCCGCCGCGGGGGCCCGCTAGCAATAAGTCTGTCATCCTGAACAAAGCGAAGGACCTTATCACGTTCGAACAGTTAGTTCTGGCGTGATAAGGTCCTTCGCTTTGTTCAGGATGACAGGTTTCCTATTGCCCCGTTCAATCCGCCTTATAACGTGGCCGACAGGCCCACGGTGAACGTGCGGCCCCGGTTGAAGAAGGCCTGCAGCAGGTCGAGGCTGGCGGAGTTGGAGTTGGAGCGGTTCGATACGTCGGTGAAGTAGAACTCGTTGAGCACGTTCAGGATAGAGCCCTTGATGCCGAAGCGCACCTTGTTGTTGAGGGCCGGCTTGAAGTCGTAGCCCAGGTGCAGGTCGAGGTTGCGCGAGGTGGGCAGGCGGTAGGAGTCGCTGCTGGTGGTGGGGTCGAGGATGGTTTCGGGGTTGAAGTCGGCGTAGTACTTGGTGAACAGCAGGAACGAGGGCCGGATGAACGCCCCCCGGAACGGCTCGTAGCGCAGGCCCACCTGAAACTGGTTCTGGGCAGCGTCGCCCACGTGCACCCCGTTGAGGTACACGGGCTGGTCGAGCAGGCCGGTGGGCGTTCCGTCTTCCTTGGTCTGGTTCAGCAGGCCCTGGCCGGTCCAGCGCCAGTCGCCGAGCGAGATGGCGGCGTTCAGTTGCAGGCTGCGGCTGATTTCCTGCGCCACGCTCATTTCCACGCCCATGTGGCGGGCATTCACGTTGCGCACGTTGCTGTAGATGGCCTCGCCGGTCGCCGTCGAAACCGAGGTGGTGGTTTTGTTGGCCCACAGCGTGTAGTAGGCGTTGATGTTGACCTTCAGGCTGGGGTAGCTGATGCCGTAGCCGATTTCGGCGCTGGTGATGCCTTCGGGCTTTACGTTGTCGTATTTGCGGCCGGCGTTGGTGTAGAGCAGGTTAAAGAACGGCACCTTGCTGTTGTAGCCCACGTTCACAAACAGGTTGTCGTGCTCGGTGAGGTTGTAGTTGGCCCCGGCCTTCACGCTGTAGCCCGTGAAGCGGGTCCAGTCGGTGGCCACGGCGCTGCCATCGGCCTGGCGCAGCTGGAAGTAGTCGATGCGCTTGTACGCCACCTGCGACAGTGTGCCGCTGATAACGGCCGAGAGCAGCGGGGTCTTGTATTCGAGCTGCGAGTAACCGCCAATCCAACGGGTTTTGCCGTCGTAGTTATAGCCGATTTTGTCGCCCACCCCCAGGCGGGTGGTAGCCGGCGTGTTCTTATCGCCGATGGGCGCAGCGTAATCGGCCCCGAGCAGGTCGCGGATTTCACGGTAGTGCAGACCCGTATAGTCGCGGCCGTCCACGCCGGCCGAAAGGGTCAGCTTGTCGTTCAGCAGGTAGTCGCCGCCCACCACGAAACCATACCAGCGGTGGCTGTTCACGCTGTTGATGAGGAACTGCGTGGCCTTGCGCGTGGGGTTGCTGGGGCTGTTGTAGTTGTCGTCGTAGATTTTCTGAAAATCCGTCTGGCCGGTTACGTTGTTGGTCGAGATGGTGGTGGAGTTGCCGCTGGTGAGGCCGCTGGTGCCGCCACCGGTGCCATACGATGCATACAACACCGTGGAGATGTAGAGCTTATCGTTCACATGCCACAGGTCGTTGAAGTTGATTTGGGGCTTGTGGTAGTAGTTGGTGCGCTCGTTGAGCACTTCGCGGCCCCGGCTCACCTTGTTGTTGGTGCCCACAATCTGGTAGCGGTCGATGTAGCCCCAGTACGGGTTGTAGTCGAAGCCTTTGTTGCCGTTCACCTGGAGCTTGGCCCCGATTTCGCGGGCTTTCTCATCCGAATACACGCCCACCAGCAGCGGGAACGCGCGCTGGCCGTGGCTCTGGGGCGAGCCCAGGCCGGTGAGCGACAGGTTGTGCCGGCCGGCCTGCTTGCTCACGGTGCCGAAGTACGTCCAGGCATCGTCAAACGCCTTCTGCACCCAGCCATCGGAGGTGCGGCGCGAGCCGTAGGCCGTGAAGGCCCAGCCGCCCTTCAGCTCGCCCGAGCTGAGCATGAGCGAGTATTTCTGGTAGTTGTTGGAGCCGCCCTCTACGCGGGCCAGCACCGATTTCCTGGCATCGGCGCCCTTGGTGAGCACGTTGATGGTGCCGCCCACCGAGGGCACGGCAATCTTCGAGGCCGACAGGCCGCGCTGCACCTGCAGGGATTTCGTCACGTCGCCCAGGTCCCAGTTGGACCAGTACACCGAGCCGTTTTCCATGTCGTTCACGGGCACGCCGTTCACCATCACGGCCACGTTGCGCTGGTCGAAGCCGCGCACGTTGATGCGCGAGTCGCCGGTGCCGCCGCCGCTCTGGGTGGCGTACACGCCGGGCGTTTCGTTGAGAATCATCGGCAGGTCGCGGTTCGAGAGGGTTTCGCGCAGCTTCACCTCGTTCACGGCCGAGAAGGCCACGGGCGTGAGGCGCTCCTGGGCCTGGGCGGCCACCACGGTCACTTCGTCGAGGCTGGCATTATCGGCATCGAGCTGGAACGTGGCCACCGCGTTTTGGGTGGTGATTTTCACCGTCTGGGTCAGCGGCTTGTAGCCGATGAAGCTGGCCTGCACCGTGTAGGTGCCGGCGGGCAGGTTGGCAATTTTGTAGCTGCCGTCGCTGTCGGCGCCGCCGCCGGTGTTCTGGCCGTTGCCGGTTACCTGCACCGTAGCGCCGGGCAGGGTTTCGCCGGATACTTTATCAAGTACGCGCCCACGGATGGAAAACGTGTTCTGGGCCAGGGCCGGCAGGGTAAGCAGGACCGCAAAAAAGACAGTAACAAAGTGCTTCATACCAATGAAAAATCACCCGGCACGCTCCGGGGACTACAAATATACTGCACAGCGGGGGCCGGCTATAAAGAGTCGCACGTAATGAATTGATGAAGAATGCCGGAAAAGCCGGGCACTCCCCTGAAAGAAACTGCCTCCAGTACCTTTGGGGAATGAATCGAGGCTTCTTTTTTTACCTGGCCGGCATCCTGCTCTCCCTCCTTGCCGGCCCCGTTTGCGGGCAGGTCTATTACGTTGACCTGGCCGCGCAGCCCCTGAATCTTCCGGCCCCGGCCTTCGCCATCGAGCAGGTGCTGGATGGCCGCCCCAACCGCGCCGGCATCGGCACGGTGCATCGCGGGCTCAACAACATTCCGCAGGTGGCCGGCCTGCGCCCCACCGTAGCCGCAGCCCTCACCACGTACCTGCAAGCGCAGCTGCCGGCCGGCGCGGCCGATACGCCGCGCCTGGTGCTGGTGGTGCGGCAGCTCCACTTAGCCGAAGAAATAACCGCGCTCTACGAAAAAGCCACCCTGGAGCTGGCCTTCGATGCCTACGTGCACCTGTCCGACGGCTACCACTACGCGCTGAGCGCCAGCGATTTTATTGAAGGCAAAGGCATGGAAACGACCTCCCGCCACTCGCCCAACCTCGCCCTTGCGCTCCGGCATTGCCTTGCGCAGTGCCAGGGCATCAGCTGGGCCAAAGCCGCCGAGCAGCCCGCCCGCCCCCTGGCTTACCTCGAGCAGGTGGGCCGGCTGGCAGCGGGCAACCCGGCTTATCCGATTCTGACTGATTCGGTGCGGCAGAAGGGCTACTTCCCTACCTTCCTGGCATTTCGCAACAACCAGCCCGAGGTCCGGCACGAGCTGCTGGTCGAAACCGTGCCCCGCAAAGCCAAGGGCTGGGAAGGCACCACGGAGGCGAAGCCCTATTTTGCCACGGCCAGCGGTGGCAAGGACTACCTGCGCAGCGCGTGGGGCTTTTCCGATGGCCAGCAGCTCTACATTTTCCATCACCGCCACTTCGTGCCCCTGGAAAAGAAGAACGGCACGTTTGGCTTCGTTGGCTTTTCGGGGGCCGACCCGGGGGCCGTGAGTACCGGGGCCCTGGTGGGCGGCGCTGTTGGCGGGGCCATTGCCGCCGGCGCTACCAACGACCAGCCCACGCCCTACACCCTGAACATGGTAACCGGCGGCATCTCGCTGTTCGACGACCCCGGCCTGGCCGCGACTCCCGACACGGCCATGCTCTGCATCTACCGGCGGGCCGGCACGGCCGGAGGCCCCCTTCAGGTACTGCTGAACGATAAGCCGGTGGGCGAGCTCGGCGACAACCAGTTCCTGACCATTCCCTGGACCGATAAGCTGCACGAGCCCCGCATCTGCCTGGCCGGGGCACCGGGACCGTGCCTGGGCTTTCTCCCCGCGTTTGGCAAAACCAACTACGTGCGAATCGGCCGCAACCCGACGGACCCCGCCACGGCCCCGCTGGAGCAGGTAACCGCCAAGGGCGGTGATTTTGAAATCCGTCAGCTCAAGGCCCGGGCCAAAAGCCGGAGCAAGTAGCCGGCAGGCCGGGCCACGCGCCCCGGCGCGCCGCTAGGCCAGCTCCACACCCGGGTCCCAGAACAGCTTGGCAAAATCCACCGCCCGGCCTTCTTCTACCCGCACGCCTTCGGCTTCGAGGGCTTCCTGCATGGCAGTGGGCGTGGCGTAGTGCAGGCGGCCGGTGAGGTGGCCCAGGCGGTTGAGCACGCGGTGGGCCGGCACGTACTGCCCGGCGGTGTGGGCGGCCAGCATGGCGTAGCCCACGGTGCGGGCCCCGTGCCGGGCACCGAGGTAGTGGGCAATGGCCCCGTAGGTGGTCACGCGGCCGCGTGGCACGAGGCGCACCACCTCGTGCACGTCCTGGAAAAAATTGCGGGGCTCGGGCGCGATGGGGGCAGCAGGCTTCATCGGGACGAAAATAGTCTTGGTCAGGGTGATGCCGTTCTACGTCTATTTATTGCCAGATGCGCAACCTTTCGAGCGAAATTTGCACTATGTACGTTCGATTTACCCGAAGCAACTGCCTCTGCTAGCGGTTATTGCCGTATATAAGAAACTGCGAAATTCCGCCGCTTCCTTTCTCTAATATCTTGGAAAACCAAACTTTTGCCCCTCCCCAAAATCGGGAGAACATTGCTGTCGCGCCTTCCGCCCCTGCTACGCCTACGCCGCCCAAACGCAAGCGCAGTTGGCTGGGCTGGCTAATTGCCGCCATCATCATCGGCGGCATGGCCTGGGCCAAGGTGAAGTATTTTCCCAGCCCGGCCGCCGGCGAAAAAGGCGGCGGCAAGGGTGGCGCGGGCGGTGGCAAGGGCGGCAAAGGCGGCCCCGGCGGCGCGGGCAGCAAAGTGCCGGTGCAGGTGTACGTGGTGGCTGCCACCAGGCTTTCCGACGAAGTGGCTTCTACCGGCTCGGTGCTGGCCGATGAGGCGGTGACCATCCAGAGCGAGATTTCGGGCAAAATCACCAGCCTCAATATTCAGGAGGGCCAGCCGGTGCGCAAGGGCCAGCTGCTGTTCACCATCAACGCGGCCGACGTGCAGGCCCAGTTGCAGAAGCAGGAATACAACATCAAGCTCTACCGCGACCAGGAAGCGCGCCAGCGCACGCTGCTGGCCAAGGAGTACATCAGCCGCCAGGAATACGAGCAGTCCCAGAACGCCCTGCTCACGGCCCAGGCCGACCTCGCCGCGCTACGCGTGACCCTGCAAAAGGCCTACGTGCGGGCGCCGTTCGACGGCATTCTGGGCCTGCGCAACACGTCGGTGGGCGCGTATGTGTCGCCGGGTACGGCCATCACCACGCTCTCGCGGGTGAAGCCGGTGAAAATCGACTTCAACGTGCCCAGCCGCTTCGCGCAATCCGTGCGCGTGGGCGACCCGGTGCTGGTGACCGACGAGGCCACGACCCAGAAAATCGAGGCCAAAGTGTACGCCATCAATCCGCAGATTGACCCCGTGTCGCGCACCCTCCCGGTGCGGGCCGTGTACGCCAACAAGAACCTGGAGCTGCGCCCCGGCGGCTTCGTGAAGGTGAACCTGGAGCTGGGCGAAACCGCCGAGGCCCTGCAAATCCCGACCGAAGCCGTGGTGCCGGTGGCCAGCGGCTACACGGTGTTTGTGGTGAGAAAGGGCAAGGCCGCCGTGCAAACCGTCAACATCGGCGTGCGCTCGGACAAGGTGATTCAGATTACCAAAGGCCTGGCCGTGGGCGACTCGGTTATCCGCACCGGCATTCTGCAGGTGAAGGAAGGCGACCGGGTTTCAGTTCAGTAGGAACGCGCCATGGCGCGTTCGGCGGTCGTAACGCGTTTGGCGGTCGTAATTACCAACGGTTGCAACGATAGAACGTGCCCTGGCGCGTTCCCACAAATCATCATACTATGAGCCTTTCCTCCGTCAGCATCAACCGGCCGGTGCTCGCCATCGTGATGAGCGTGCTCATCGTGATTTTTGGGGCCATCGGGTTCCGCTCGCTCGCCATCCGCGAGTACCCGAGCGTGGACCCGCCCATTATCACGGTGCAGACGAGCTACACCGGCGCGTCGGCCGATGTCATTCAGAGCCAGATAACGGAGCCGCTCGAAGAAGGCATCAACGGCATCGCCGGCATCCGCAACCTGTCGAGCACCAGCCGCGACGGCGCGTCGACCATTACGGTGGAGTTTGACCTCGACGTGGACCTCGAAGCCGCCGCCAACGACGTGCGCGACAAGGTATCGAGCGCGCAGGGCAAGCTCCCGCGCGACGTGGACCCGCCCACCGTGAGCAAGGCCAACGCCGACTCTTCCCCCATCATTCTGAGCTACTTAAGCAGCTCCTCGCGCACCCTGCTGGAGCTGACCGACTACGCCAACAACGTGCTCAAGGAGCGCCTGCAGACCATTCCGGGCGTGAGCGAAATCCGGGTGTGGGGCGAGCGCAAATACTCCATGCGCCTCTGGCTCGACCCCGTGAAAATGTCGGCCCTCGGCATCTCGCCGGTGGACGTGCAGCAGGCCCTGGCCCGCGAAAACGTGGAGCTGCCCAGCGGCGCGGTGCAGGGCCAGAGCACGCAGCTGTCGCTGCGCACCATGGGCCGCCTCTCGTCGGTAGCCGATTTCAACAACCTGATTATCCGCAACGACCCGACCTCGCTGGTGCGCCTGACGGACGTGGGCTACGCCGAACTGTACCCCGAAAACGACCAGACCATCCTGCGCCGAAACGGCATTCCGATGGTGGGCCTGATGGCCATTCCGCAGCCCGGCGCCAACCAGATTGCCATCACCGACGAGTTTAACAAGCGGATGAAGCAGTACCAGAACGACTTGCCCAAAGATTTGAAAGTCAGCACTGGTTTCGATAACTCGGTCTTCATCCGGGCTTCGATTGCGGAGGTGGAAGACACTATTATCGAAGCTTTCGTGCTGGTGGTGGTCGTGATTTTCCTATTCCTGCGCGACTGGCGCTCCACCATCATTCCGGTGGTGGCCATCCCGGTTTCGCTCATCGGCATCTTCTTCGTGATGGACCTGATGGGCTTTTCCATCAACGTGCTCACGCTGCTGGCCATTGTACTGGCCATCAGCCTGGTAGTGGATGATGCCATTGTGGTACTGGAGAATATCTACAGCCGAATCGAGGAAGGAGAAACCCCGCTGGAGGCGTCGAAGAAGGGCTCGGAGGAAATTCTGATGGCCGTTATTTCCACGACCATCGTGCTGGCGGCGGTGTTTCTGCCGGTGGTGTTCCTGTCGGGCATCACGGGCAAGCTGTTCCGCGAGTTCGGCATTGTGCTGGCGGGCTCGGTGCTGATTTCGGCCTTCGTGTCGCTCACCCTCACGCCCATGATGTGCTCGCGGCTGCTGAAAAAAGAGGAAAGCCACAACTGGCTCTACCGCAAGACCGAGCCCTTCTTCCAGGCCCTCACCAACGGCTACCGCGATGCCCTCGTCACCTTCCTCGGCCGCCGCTGGCTGGCCTGGGGCCTGGTGGCGCTGACGGGCGTGGGCATCTGGTTTTTTATGAAGACGCTGCCCTCCGAGCTGGCCCCGGTGGAAGACCGCAACCGCATCAGCATCAACGCCACTGCCCCGGAAGGCGCCTCGTTCGAATACATGGACGGCTACGTGAACCAGCTCACCAAAGCCCTGACCGACAGCTCGCGCCAGGATGCCGACAACATCCTGACCGTGACCTCGCCGGGCGGCGGCAGCAGCGGCGGCGCGGCCAACTCGGCCATTATGCGGGTGCTGCTCAAAGACCCTGAAAACCGGCCGCACACCCAGCAGCAGCTGGCCGACATCCTCACCACCACGGTAAAGAAATACACCGGCGCCCGCGTATCGGTTGCTCAGGACCAAAGCATTAGCTCCGGTGGCAAGGGCGGCAGCCTGCCCGTGGGCTTCGTGGTGCAAAGCCAAGATTTTGAGAAGCTGACGGCCGCCGTGCCCAGGTTTCTGGAAGCCGCGCAGGCCGACAAAACCTTCGCTTTCGTGGACGTGAACCTGAAGTTCAACAAGCCCGAGCTGCGCGTGGTCATCGACCGTGAAAAGGCCCAGACCCTGGGCGTGAGCGTGCAGGACATCAGCCAGACCCTGCAGGCCGGCCTCAGCGGGCAGCGCTACGGCTACTTCATTCGAAACGGCAAGCAGTACCAGATTATCGGCCAGGTGGCCCGCGAAAACCGCAACCAGCCGCTCGACGTGCGGACGCTCAACGTGAAAAACCGCAGCGGCAAGCTCGTGCAGCTCGACAACGTGATTCGCCTCGAAGAGAAGAGCACGCCGCCGCAGCTCTACCGCTTCAACCGCTACAACGCGGCCACGTTCTCGGCATCGCTGGCCAAGGGCAAGACGCTGGGCGAAGGCATTGCGGCCATGCAGGCCATTGCCGACAAGCAGCTGGACGATTCGTTCTCCACGGCCCTCACCGGCCAGTCGCGCGACTTTGCTGAAAGCTCTTCTTCGGTGCTGTTCGCCTTCGGCCTCGCGCTGGTGCTCATCTACCTCATTCTGGCCGCGCAGTTCGAGAGCTTCCGCGACCCCGGCATCATCATGATTACGGTGCCGCTGGCCCTTTCCGGGGCGCTGTTCAGCCTCTGGTATTTCAACCAGACCATGAACCTGTTCTCGCAAATCGGCATCATCATGCTGGTGGGCCTCGTCACGAAAAACGGCATCCTCATCGTGGAATTTGCCAACCAGAGCGTGGAAAAAGGGGCCGACTACATGACCGGCCTGATTGAGGGCGCGGCCGCCCGCTTCCGCCCCATTCTGATGACGAGCCTGTGCGCCGTGCTGGGCATTCTGCCCATTGCCTTGGCGCAGGGCGCGGGTGCGCTGGGCCGCCGGGCCATGGGCATTGGCGTGGTGGGCGGGCTGCTGTTTGCCACGGCGCTCACGCTGTTTGTGGTGCCGGTGATGTACTCGTATTTCGCCACGGCCAAGAAGCACCCGGCCAAAAAAGCAATGGCCGTGCCGGAAGCGGTGACGGCCTGATAACCGATGCTGGCGCGCGTCTGTGACGCGTGCCGGCTGGCTTTGAGCCTCCGGCTCGCCGCGCGGGCAACCTCCTGCTGCCCCGTTCAACGACCGAGTCGGAGACTCGAAACCAGTAGGCACGCGTCACAGACGCGCGCCAGCTTTGTCCTATTTCCATCTATGAAATTCCCCGCCCTCCTTTTTCTTTCCATTCTCTCCGTCGCCAGCTTCGGCCAGCAGATACCCGTGGCGCGGCCCCAGCAGCTGGCGCGGCCGGCCACGGTAGCCCCGGCCCCGGGGCTGTCGCTGCAGCAGGCCATTGCCGAGGCCTTGCAGCACAACTACGGCATCCTGCTTTCGCGGAAAGATGAGCAGATTGCCGAAAACAACGTGACGCGCGGCAACGCCGGGCAGCTGCCCAACCTCAACGCCAACCTGACGCGGACCTTCAACAACAACAACATCACCTCGCGGGTGGGCGACAACGACCCGCGCGTGATAAACGGCGGCACTTCCAACCTGCTGAATGCCAACGTGACGCTGGGCTGGACGTTGTTCGACGGCCTGGGCATGTTTATTGCCTACGACCGGCTGAAAACCCTGCGCCAGCAGCAGCAGCAAGTTACCCGCGCCACGGTGGAGGAAACCGTGGAAACCGTGACCAACGCCTACTACGACGTGGTGCGCCAGGCCGGCAAAATCACCTCGCTGGAAGAAGCCCTGAAAATCGGCCAGGCCCGCATCGACCTCACCCAGGCCCAGGTGGACGTGGGCGTGAGCGCCAAAGTAGAAGTGCTGACCGCCCGCGTGGACTACAACGCCGACCGCAGCCTGTTTCTACAACAGCAGCAGGCGCTGGCGGCGGCCAAAATCACGCTCAACAACCTGCTGGGCCGCACGCCGCGCCTCGATTTCGAGCCCAGCGACAGCCTGACCGTCACGCGCGACCTGAACGAGGAAACCATCACGGCGGGCATTAAGGCCAACAACCCGCGCCTGGCCCAGGCCCGGCTAGGGCTGGATGTGGCGGAGTACGACCGCCGCCTCATCCATGCCTCGCGCTTTCCGCAAATCGGCCTCGTGACGGGCTACGGCACCAACCGCAACATCAACAACGCGCAGTTTATCACGCTGCCCACCGGCCCGGTGCTCAGCACCAGCACCAATACCACCACGGGCCTGAACTACGGCATCACGGCCACGATGCCCATTTTCAACGGCTTCAACATTCGTCGGCTGGAGCAAAACGCCCGCGTGGCGGAAGAGCAAAGCAAGCTCACCCTGGCCCAGACCGACCTGCAGCTCGATGCCAACGCGGCCACGGCTTTCGCCCAGTACCAGAATTTTCTTCAGCTGCTCGAGCTCGAGGAAACCAACATTCAGCTGGCCCGTCAGAACGTGGACATTGCCCTGGAGCGCTACCGCCTGGGCCTGCTTACGCCCCTGGCCCTGCGCGAAGCCCAGCGCAACCAGCTCGATGCCGAAACCCGCCTGCTCGACATTCGCTACTCGGCCAAGCAGGCCGAAATTGCGCTCCGCAGACTGAGCGGCGGCCTGGTGCAGGCGCCGTAATGCTCATTTCGGAGAGGCAAGACATCGCAAGCCATCCTCCTGCCGCGAGCATCGTGGAGCGCTGGCAAAGCCCTGACAAAAAGCCCCGGCTCTGAATTGAGTCGGGGCTTTTCATGGCTCAGGGCGAGTCACCGCCGGGAGGACGGATTTGCGTCGTCGTGCCTCCCCGCAATAACCGGCAGCCTACTCTTTCACAAACCGCTTGGTCTGCGAATTGCCTTTGGTGGTAATCTTATAGAAGTACGTGCCGGCGGGCAGGTCGCTCAGGTTCAGCGGCTGCGTGTGCTGGCCTTTTTCGGCGTTGGGCTCGGTCAGCAGCGTGCGCAGCTTGTTGCCGTCCTTGTCCAGCAAATCGACGGTGAGGGGACCAGCCTTTTTCACCTCATAGTCGAGCTGGCTGGTGGCGGCAGCCGGGTTGGGGTAAAAGGTCGTGCTGCCCAGGCCGTTGCGTTCGTCAGAACCAGCAGCGGGTGCGTTGGGATTCAGCAGCAGGAACATAGCCGGCTTAAAAAGTCGGCGCAGGCCGTCGCGCCCGTGCATCCGCCCCTGCAGGCTCGCCAGTTTCTGCTGCTGCTCGGGGGTGGCGTTTTTGGCCACGATGGCTTTGATATCGGTAGCCCATTTTTCCTTCTGGGGCTGCACTTCCTGGGTGAGCTGCGCGATGGCGGCATCGTATTTCTGCGCCATCTGCGCCACATTCAGCATAATGCTGCGGGCCTGGAAGCGCAGCTCATGCGCCTGCTTTTGCTGCGCTTCGGTGAGCGTGGGGCGGGTGGTGGGCCGCTCGCCACTGGGGTTGATGCTGTGGCGCAGGGCTTTCCCCTGTGCCTTCAGGGCTTGCAGCTGGGTGCGGTAGGTAGCCAGCTGGGCCTGGTCGGCAGCCGAGAGCTGCGGTTCCAGCTTCTGGCGCTGCTGCCGCAGCACGGGCAGCACGTTGGCCTCCACGTAGCTCCGGACCTCACGGCCCATGGGGCGGTGGTTGCCGCGGTGCCCGCCGCCCCGGGCCATGCCCACAATGCTGGTGGCCAGCACAGCCAGTAGCAACAGCGCTAATGCAGTGATTCTGTTTGACTTCATAATGGTGAGGTATTGCGTAATGGCTTTCTTTCCTCATAGACGCGAAGCCGGGCGGCGGGTTTAAGCCCTGACTTTCCACAAAAGCACCATAGCGTTTTTTTTCTGTTCAACAGATTTTTACGGTACAGTTAAAACCTAGCATGTTAATACTTTATAGAAACACCATGCTGCTGCAAAAACCACAGCCCACCCAAAACGACGATTCCTTATTGGGATAATCCTAACCAACGGTTAGCTTTACTACCATGAGTGTGCCCACATCCCTGCATTTTAGCTTTTGCGCTGAAACAGGCGTATTCTTCGTTCGTTGGCTCAGCAATACCCAGCTGCCGACGCTTCAGCACGAGTACGAGGCCATTCTGGCGGCCGAGCCCGCGCACCGCACCGACCGCTGGCTGCTGGACGTGCGCCAGCGCCCCACCCCCGACATTGAGGCCGCCAACTGGGTTGCCTACAACTGGCTGCCGCGCGCGGCCAACCTGTGGGCTCCCGGCCGGCTGTGCGTCGCCTACCTCATCTCGCCCCAGCGCGCCGAAGCCCTCGTCACCGACCCCGGACTTCAGGAGAGCCTGCACGATGCCATGGCCCCCAACCGCCTCTACACCATGGCCTTGTTCAGCGAAGAGGAGGCCGCCATTCGTTGGCTTAAGGCGTAGCAGCCCCGGTGGGCACTACATTTTCAGTGCCCGCAACTGGGCCAGGGCTTCCTGGGTTTCGCGCTGCTTGTCGCCTTCCTTTTCTTCTTCGGAAGCCGGCGTTTTGGGGGCTGAGCCAAAGAAGCTGAGAATGTTCTGCCGCATTACCTGGTCGGCTTTCTCAAACTTTTTATCGGCCAGCTTGCGCACCCATTCGCCGTAGGTTTCGTCGGCCAGGCCATACTCGCCGGCGCGGGTGGTGTGGCCGGTATCGAAGTCGGAGTTGACCAGCGTGATGGGCACGGCGGCCGTATCGGCGGGCTGGCGGCTGATGTTGGCGCAGTAGCTGGCCATCACCTGCTGGAAGCTGGCCCGGAATACTTTCTGGGCCTCGGGCGTGGGCAGCCGGAAAGCAAACGGCTTGAGCGGGCCAATCTTGGGCAGCACCCGGATGAAGTACGAAATGATGCGCGCCCCAAAGCCCGGCTCCTTATACTCGGTGCCGTATTCTTTGCGAAACTCCTTGGGGTTGTTGCGCTTCATGTAGTCGCGCCGCCGGGCGCCGGGGCTCATTTTCAGAATATCCTTGCGCTTGTAGTGCCAGGCGGCCCGGGCGGCGGTCGGAATCAGCTGGCTCACGGCAAAGCGGAAGGTGGCAATGCTCAGGTCCACGTTGGCAATCACCTGGCCCAGCTCCAGGCCGTAGGTTTTCAGGAAAGCCCGCTCCAGCGGGGCTTTGCTCACCTGGAAGCCGATTTTCTGGTGGTAGTCCTGGCTGTGGTACTTGCCGCTGGCCAGCTGCACCACGTCAAACGAAAACTCGAGCTGGCCGTGCTGCACCTTGCCCTGCTCGTAAGTCACCACGTCGCCGTACTGGGCTTTCAGCTTGGGATACACCATGGGCACGGCGCGGTTGGTGCCCTCGGAGTGGCCCTTGAGGTCGGCCGAGTAGTGGGCCAGCGCGCCCAGGGCGAAGGCGTAGTCGTTGCGGTCC
The DNA here is from genome assembly GCF_054780555.1 of Hymenobacter daeguensis. Lineage (NCBI taxonomy): Bacteria > Pseudomonadati > Bacteroidota > Cytophagia > Cytophagales > Hymenobacteraceae > Hymenobacter > Hymenobacter daeguensis. The sequence goes on along the minus strand of NZ_BAAGWC010000007.1, from coordinate 188,393 downwards.
ACGGCTTCGGCCAGCAGGTTGTGCACGAAATCGCCGGAGCGCACGTAGTGCGTGAGGTTCGTAAACAGCACCGAGCCAAAAGGATAGTAGCCCATGTCCTGAATAATGGCCCCGCCGTAGGCGTAGGCCTTGGCATCAATGAGCTGCTCGGGCGTGGTGGTGGGGTAGCGCTTCATGATGGCCGGCACCAGGCAGCGCTCCCAGGTCGAGTCGATGTTGGCCTCGTGCGTGAGGACGGCATAGCCGGCCGCCGGACGGGCTGCCGCTGCCAGCAAAAGCGCCAGCAAAAGAGAATAGAAGCGAAGCATAAAGAAAGCGGGGGATAAGCAGAACGTTGGCGGAGCTGCAACGGCAAAGAAGGCCGCCGCGTTGTCGGCTGCTGGCTGGAGCCATTGCTCCGGCCAGCAGCGGGCTCTACCCAGTGCGTAACCAGCCGCTGGCCGAGCGGTTTTTTCTGCCGGCGCGGCCCTGCCAGGCGGCAAGGGCTGGGCTACCCCGCTTTCCTCCCGTAATATTGCTGCCGAACTGGAGAACCCAGCCTATTTACTGCCAACACAAACGATAAACCCGCAGCAGCAATGACCAAAATCAAAGTAGCCAACCCCGTAGTGGAGCTCGATGGCGACGAAATGACGCGCATCATCTGGAAATTCATCAAAGACAAGCTGATTACCCCTTACCTCGACCTCGACATCAAATATTACGACCTGGGCATCGAGTACCGCGACGAAACCAACGACCAGGTGACCATCGACTCGGCCAACGCCATCAAGCAGTACGGCGTGGGCATCAAGTGCGCCACCATCACCCCCGACGAGGAGCGCGTGAAGGAGTTCGGCCTGAAGCAGATGTGGAAGTCGCCCAACGGCACCATTCGCAACATCCTGGACGGCACCGTGTTCCGCGAGCCCATCGTAATGAGCAACGTGCCCCGCCTGGTGCCGAACTGGACGGCCCCCATCTGCATCGGCCGCCACGCCTTCGGCGACCAGTACCGCGCCACCGACTTCGTGACCAAAGGCAAGGGCAAGCTCACCATCACTTTCACGCCCGAGGACGGCGGCGAGGTGCAGTCGTTCGAGGTATTCAATTTCAAAAACGACGGCGTGGCCCTGGCCATGTACAACACCGACGAAAGCATCCGCGGCTTCGCCCACGCCTGCTTCAACCAGGCCCTGATGAAGGGCTGGCCGCTGTACCTGAGCACCAAAAACACCATCCTGAAGAAGTACGATGGCCGCTTCAAGGACATCTTCCAGGAGATTTACGAAGCCGATTACCTCGCCAAGTTCAAGGCAGCCGGCATCACCTACGAGCATCGCCTGATTGACGACATGGTGGCCTCGGCCCTCAAGTGGAACGGCAACTTCGTGTGGGCCTGCAAAAACTACGACGGCGACGTGCAGAGCGACACCGTGGCCCAAGGCTTCGGCTCGCTCGGCCTCATGACCAGCACGCTGGTGACGCCCGACGGCACCGTGATGGAGGCCGAAGCCGCCCACGGCACCGTGACGCGCCACTACCGCGACCACCAGGCCGGCAAGCCCACCAGCACCAATCCCATTGCCAGCATCTTCGCCTGGACGCGCGGCCTGGAATTCCGCGGCAAGCTCGACGGCAACCAGGAGCTCATCGACTTCTGCCACACGCTAGAGCAAGTGTGCATCGAAACCGTGGAAAGCGGCAAGATGACCAAGGATTTGGCCGTCTGCATCCACGGCAACAAGGTGGAGCACGGCCGCGACTACCTCTACACCGAGGAATTCCTCGAAGCGCTGGATGAGAACCTGAAAGCCAAGCTGGCTAAGTAAGCGTCCCCCACTCCTTGCCTAAAAAAGGCCCCGCCGGAACCGGCGGGGCCTTTTTTTGTCTCGGCAGAATCTGCCATCAACGGGCAAAAGCGCGTGAAATCCCCGCGTTGCTTTTGCCCGGTTCCGGGCCTTCCCAGCGTATTCGTTCGGCAACGCAAGCAGGCTCTACCGGTGGCTTTTGTGACCAGGCCGGGGCCTTTCGGGCCGGGGCCGTGCCCCCGGCAGCACGCCTGCCTTCTGCCGCCTCCGCGCGCCGGCGCAGGCCGTTGAGCATGCCGCGGCGGACTGAGGCCCCCGTAACAAATGCTGCGTTTTATTCCGCCCCGGTTTTGGGCAGCTTATTGCAGCAATATCCCGATTTCCCGCCCCGGCTTTGTCAATTAAAAGATGTCCTGAATTCTACCGGCGAGAGCTTGGTTTTGGTCTTGAACAATTTGCTGAATGACTGCAGATGCTCAAACCCCAGCTCATAGGCAATTTCACTGACGGTCAGGTTGGTAGCCGACAATTTTTCCTTGGCTTTGGCTATCAGCTTGTCGTGAATATGCTGCTGGGTATTTTGCCCGGTCAATACGCGCAACAAGCCGCTTAAATACTTGGGCGAAAGGTGCAGCTGTTCGGCTACGTACCGAACAGTGGGCAAGCCTCTTTCGGCCAAATCAGGGCTGTTGAAATACTCGTGAAGCAGAAATTCCAGCCGGCTAAGTACCTGATGATTCGCCTTTTCCCGGGTAATAAACTGACGATGATAAAATCGGTCGGCATAATTCAGCAGGCTTTCTACTTGAGAGATAATAATCTGCTTGCTAAACCGGTCGATAGTGGCGCTGCATTCCTGCTGAATAGCCTGAATAATATTGGTGATGGTTATTTCTTCCTTGGCCGAAAGAAATAAGGATTCGCTGAGCGAATAATCCCAGAAATCGTACTGATTAATTGTCTTGGCCAACGGCGTATTCCAGATAAAGTCGGGATGAATGTATATCACCCACCCCGACTTTTCTATTTCCTCGTCTTTGTCGGCCACCGCAATGCTAAACACCTGATTGGGCGCCATAAACGACAGAATGCCTTCGTTGAAATCAAAGGAATGCTGCCCATACGTTGCTTTGAAATTGCGCATTCGCTTCACCGAAATAGCGTAAAAATCCATTGTCAGACTGGTGGGTTCCTCGTCTTTGAGGTGCACGACGCTGCCAACATCTATCACACTGATAAGCGGATGCTGCGGCTTGGGCAATTTCCGGTAGTCGTGAAATTCGCTTATCGTTTTGAAGTGCCTCATGCCGGCGTGTCTGCTGTTTTTATTTCCAATACGAGCTTGCCCCGCACGTGCCAGGTTTCGCTTTCGCGGTGGGCTTCGGCCACCTGCTCCAGCGGAAATACTTTGCTGATGAAAACCCGCACGCGGCCCTCGTCAATCAGTTGGGCAATTTCGGTTAGCCATTCCTGCTTCAGCTGCACTGCTGCCAGCTCGCCTGTGGCCTGCTTCCGGGCCAGGGCGGCCTGCACCTCCTCGTCGAACGGCCAGTCCAGATTGGCGCTGACGAGTATTCCGCCCTCTTTCAGTACGGCCACCAGCTTCAGCCGCTCCGCATTGTCGCGCAGGGGCGAAGCGTCAAACACCACGTCCACGTCGCGCACCAGCGTTTCCAGCTGCTGGCGCTGGTAGTCAATCACTTCGTCGGCCCCCAATTGCTTCAGATAGGCCTGGTTGCCGGCCGAAGCGGTGCCAATGACATACGCCCCCTTGGCTTTGGCAAACTGCACCGCAAAGCCGCCCACGCCGCCCGAAGCGCCTTGAATAAGAATGCGTTGGCCGGGCTGCAGCTTGCCGTGCGCGAAGATGCCCGTCCAGGCGGTGAGGCCGGCCAGCGGCACGCCCGCCGCTTCGTTGAAGCCGAGGCGCTGCGGCTTGGGGGCAAACTGGCTGGCTTTGGCCACGCAGTATTCGGCGTAGCTGCCATCGCCGGGGAAATTTGGCACCCCGTACACGGCATCGCCTTTTTGCAGGGTGGTGACCGCGCTCCCGGTTTCGGCCACTATGCCGGCCGCGTCCCACCCCAGGGTCATGGGCAGTTTCAACAGCGGCCGCAGAAAGTCGTTGCCGCCCTGCCGGATTCCCCAGTCTGCCGGGTTTACGCCACTGGCATACACGGCCACTAAAATCTCATCGGGCGCCGGCACCGGCCGCGCCACGTCTTCTATCTGCATGACCTCCGGGCCGCCAAATGCGTGAATTCTTACTGCTTTCATCAGACGTTTTTTACTTGTGGTTGATGATACAAAGGTCACGGCGGCCGACGCGGCAGATTTAATCAGAATGCCCTTTGTTTCAGTCAAAACGCCTGCTTGCACGGGTCCGGCGGGCATCCGGCGCCGTTACTGCCCCGGCACCGGCGCGGCTTTGCCCGCATCCAGGCGCTGCTGGTGCTGCAGGCCCCAGGCTTTCAGCACCTCAATTACGGGGTCGAGCGAGCGGGCATAGGGCAGAACGTGGTAGTCTACTACCACGGGCGGGCCGGGGTGCACCGTGCGCGCAATGAACTGGTGCGCTTCCAAATCCTTCAGCTCCTTGGCCAGCACCTTGGTAGAGATGCCGGGCACGCTGCGCTCCAGCCCGCGAAAATGCCGGGTGCCCGCGTTCAGGGCCACAATAATGGGCAGCTTCCACTTGCTGTTGACGACCAGAAAGGAGTTGCGCAGGGCCTGCATGGTCGCGGCGCAGGCGGGGAGTTTATCGGGGTCAGTCATGCTGAAACACAGGAAATAAAGGGGCCAAAACACCTGGTTACCTGCTGGTAATCAGGCAACCGCTCAGTAATCTGAAGTTGGCAGCAATGACCAACAAACGGCTATCTGATTGCTTGAGGTAATCAGCATACCAAACAGCGTACGCGGCCGCAGGGTTGGCGCGGCCGGTGCGAAGGGTTCGCCTTTTATCACCCCATTTCCCATTTTATCATGCAGATTCTGCAAATCATTTCCAGCGCCCGCGGGGCCGAGTCGTTCAGCACCAAGCTCAGCCAGGGCATCATCGACAAGCTGCTGGCGGCGCACCCGGGCAGCACCGTGGTGGTGCGCGACCTGGCCAGGCACCCGTTTCCCCACCTCGAAGAAGCCCACCTGCAGGCCTACTTCACGCCGGCCGAGGGCCGCACGCCGGAGCAGCAGGCGGCCGTGCGGCACTCCGACGAGGCCATTGCCGAAGTCATGGCAGCAGATGTGCTCGTCATCGGGTCGCCGTTCTACAATTTCACCATTGCGTCCTCGCTGAAGGCCTGGCTCGACCACCTCACGCGGGGGGGCATCACGTTCCGCTACACCCCCACCGGCCCTGAAGGGCTGATTACGGGCAAAAAAGTGTACGTCGCCATGGCCAGCGGCGGCATCTACTCCGAAGGGCCGATGCAGCCTTACGACTTTGCCGCGCCTTACCTGCGCTGGATGCTCGGTTTCCTGGGCATGAGCGACGTTGCCGTGGCCCGGGCCGAAGGAATAAAGCTGCCGGAATTCCAGGCCACCGCCCTGCAAAAAGGCCTTGACAGCGTAACCGTATAGGTCCGACAGGCCGCGCCCGCGCAGCTACCTGCTACGATTAGTCCCGGCCGTTGCTTCCTTGCTCGGGAGCGATTGCCGGGACTTTTTTCCTGGGGCCGCCTTGGCCTTTTTGGTGTTCGGCCCGTGCCGCAGGGCAATTGGCCAGGCTGATTCCCTGAGCCTTACCTCATGATAAATTCATTTTATTATCCTGAAAATCAAATATAAATTTGTAATTGTGCTGATTGGTTTGCCGCCTGACTTTTCCTGCTATGAAAACTGTTTACTTGGGGTTGCTGCTGGCTGCGTTGCTGCTGCCGGCCGCCGGGCAGCCGGCCCGGGCCCAGTCTGAACCTACCCGCCTGGCCGCTGAGCTGGCCTGGCAAACCCGTCAGCAGTGGGCCAGCCCCGACGTGGCCGCTCCCGACCTGCGCATTTCCAGCGCCCATACCGAGCCCTCGGGGTTGCTCTATGCCTATCCGCAGCAGCTGCACGGGGGCATTCCGGTTTATAATCGGGTGGTTACGCTGGTTTTCAAGAATGGCCGGCTGGTGCATCATGCGGGCAGCTTTGTGCCGGCCAAGGCTTTTGCGGGCCTGTCGGCAACGCCGGGCGTGCCCGCGGCCACGGCTGTTGCCAGGGCGGTAGCTACGCTGCCCGGCCGCCCCGGCATTGCCCTCGCCCCGCTGGAAAGCCCCGACGGCCCCGACCAGCAACAGCGCTTTGCGCCCGCCGGGGTGGCGCGCCGCCCCCTGGTGGTGCGCCTGGTGTGGGCCATCGACAAAAACCAGCAGCTCCACCTGGCCTGGAACGTGAACGTGGACGTGCGGGCGTCGGCCGACTGGCTCAATATTCGGGTAGATGCCAGCACCGGCCAACTGCTGGACCAGGACAACTGGACGGTGCAGGAAAATGCGAAGGCTCCGGCGGCCGTGCCCGTGCTGCGCCCAATGGCAAGCGCCGGCCCGGTACGCATACTACGCCGGCCGAACGCGGCCAAGCGCCTCGCCACGGTGACGCCGGCCAGCTACGTGGTGGTGCCCTTCCCAGGCGAGCGGCCCGACGTGACCACGCCCACCACCGACACCAACCCCTGGCTGCGGGCCGGCGCCGGCAACGCCGCCGCTACTCACGGCTGGCATTTCGATGGCGCCACCAACTACACCGACACCCGTGGCAACAACGTGTGGGCCTACGACGACAGCCTGAAGCTGAACGCGCCCGGCCGCGTTGCCACTTCCACGGGCACGACCAGCAACCTGATTTTCAACTACGTGCCCGACTTCACCAAAGCACCCACGCTGGGCAAAAACCGGCGGGCGGCCACGGTGAACCTGTTTTACTGGAACAACCTGATGCACGACGTGCTGTATCAGTACGGCTTTACGGAAGCGGCCGGCAACTTCCAGACCGACAACATTGGCCGGGGCGGCGCCGGCAACGACTACGTGAAGGCCGAAGCCCAGGACGGCAGCGGAGCCAACAATGCCAACTTCAACACCCCGCCCGATGGCACCAGCGGCCGCATGCAGATGTACTTATGGAACATCAGCCCCAGCAACAGCCTGGTGGTGACGGCCCCGGCGGCCATTGCGGGCACCTATGCCATAGCCGAAGGGGCCATGAGCACCCAAAACCAGCTGGTGAACAGAGGACCGATTTCCGGCACCCTGGCCTACTACAACGACTTCGGCGCAGGCACGCACCTCGCCTGCTCGTCGCCGGCCAACTCGCTCACCGGCAAAATTGCGCTGCTCTACCGGGGCTCAAGCTGCGGCTTTGCTTCCAAGGTAAAATCGGCCCAGAACGCCGGAGCCATTGCGGTGGTAGTGGTGAACAACGTGGCGGGCGCCCCCATCACGATGGGAGGCACCGACAACACCATTACCATTCCGGCCGTGATGGTGTCGCAGGCCGATGGGGCCGCGCTGGCCGGGCAGCTCGATGCTGGCGCAACCGTGCAGCTCACGCTCCAGATACCGCAGCGGCTGGACGGGGATTTCGACAACGGCGTGGTATCGCACGAGTACGGCCACGGCATCAGCAACCGCCTCACCGGGGGCGGCTCCAACACGAGCTGCCTCTACAATGCCGAGCAGGCGGGCGAGGGCTGGAGCGACTATTTCGCCCTGCTGATGACTACCGACTGGACCACGACCCCGCTTACCGATGGCCCGCGCGCCCGGCCCATGGGCACCTACGCCGTCAACCAGGCGGCTACGGGGGCCGGCATCCGCCGCTACCCGTACAGCACCAACATGAGCGTGAACCCGCTCACCTATGCCGACATGGCGGCCAGCACGGAAGTCCACAACATTGGCGAAATCTGGTGCGCCACGCTCTGGGACATGACCTGGAGCATCATTCAGCTGCAGGGCCGCATCGAGCCCAACCTCTACAACAGCGCCAGCACCGGCGGCAACGCCGTAGCCCTGCAGCTGGTGATGCAGGGCCTCAAGCTGCAGCCCTGCCAGCCCGGCTTTCTGGACAGCCGCGATGCCATTCTGGCCGCCGATTCGCTGCTGTATAACGGGCGCTACCACTGTGCTATCTGGGGCGCTTTTGCCCGGCGCGGCATGGGAGCCAGCGCCCGCGAGGGAGCCTCCACCAGCGCCACCGACCAGACGGCCGCCTACGACCTGCCCGGCGTAAGCCTGCGCAAAAACACCGCTCCTGCGACGGGCAACCAGTTCACCATCACCCTCTCGACCACCTGCGAGTGCCAGCCCCCGGCCCCGGTTTCCATCACCGACCAGCTGCCCACGGGCCTGCAGTACCTCGGCAGCACCGGCGGCACGCTGAGCGGCAGCACCGTCACCTTCGCCAACCTGAGCTTTGCCCAGGGCCAGCAGCGCGCCTTTCAGATTACGGCCCAGACGGCGACCGGCGCGGGCTGCGCCATCGCCACGCCCGTAAACGACGACCGCGACGCCAATACCGTGGGCGGCTTCACGCCGGCCGTGGTGACCAGCGGCGGCAATGCCTGGGCCGCCACCACGGCCCGCGCCCACAGCGGCACCACGGCCTGGGCCACGGGCGACCCCTCCGCTACCTCCGATGTGACCCTGACCTCGGCGGCGTTCACGCCAACGGGGTTCTCGGTGCTGTCCTTCTATCATTTTTTCAGCACCGAATCCATATACGACGGCGGCATGGTAGCTATTTCGGTGAATAACGGGGCCTGGCAGGATGCGGCCCCCTACTTCCTGCTGAACGGCTACAACTCGGCATTCGCCACGGGCACTGCCTCGGCCGGCCGGCCCTGCTTTTCCGGCATTTCGTCCACCCTGAGCGGCCCGGCGGCCTTCCAGAATTCGGTTATCAACCTGAGCTCGTTCAGCGGGCAGTCCGTTCGGGTGCGCTTCCAGTTCCAGTCCGACGTAGCCAACGACTTCGGCATTCTGCCCGGCTGGTTCGTCGATGATATTCAGGTTCGGAACGGCTGCGGCGGCTTGCAGCAGGTACAGCTGCGCAACAGCGCCAATACGGTCACGGACAGCTACGCGCAGGCCCTTTTCCTCACCGCGCCGCCCGCGCTGCCGGTTGAGCTCACCGCCTTCACAGCCGTTGCCGAGGGCTCCAGCGCCGTGCGCCTGGCCTGGGCCACGGCTTCGGAAAAGAACAGCGCCCGCTTCGAGGTAGAGCGCAGCGCCGACGGCCGCGCCTTTGAGCAAATCGGCAGCGTGGCGGCCGCCGGCAGCAGCTCCGCGCCCCTCGCCTATGCCTTGCTCGATGCCAGGCTGCCCGCCGGGACTGCCCTGCTTTACTACCGCCTCCACCAGGTGGACCGCGACCAAACCAGCAGCTATTCGCCCATCCGGACCGTGCCGGTGGCAGGCAAGGCCCCACTGGCCCTCTTCCCGAATCCGGCCACGGGCATTGCCACGCTTACGGGCAACCAACCCGGCACCCAAGTGCGGGTTTACGATGCGCTGGGCCGGCAAGTGGCTACCGCCACGGCCGATGCCAGTGGTACCGCCACCCTGCTGCTCCCGCCCGGGCTGGCCGGTGGCGTGTACGTGGTCAGGGCCGGTACTATGGCGCTGCGCCTCGGCGTGCAATAGCATGGACGGCTATTCGGCTGCTGTCTTCTAACGTGTTTCCGGAAAATAAAAAAAGCCCGATTCCAAGCTGGAATCGGGCTTTTTTTCTTGCAGAGAAGGAGGGATTCGAACCCCCGGAGGTTTAACCCTCAACGGTTTTCAAGACCGCCGCAATCGACCACTCTGCCACTTCTCTGGGTCGGTTACTCTGGTGCGCTGGAGTTATTCATCAATAAAAAAGGCTTTTTCCAGCGCAGAAAAAGCCTTTTTTGTAGAGAAGGGGGGATTCGAACCCCCGATACCGTTGCCGGTATAACGGTTTTCGAAACCGTCGCATTCGACCACTCTGCCACCTCTCTATTCAGGCCCCCGAGTGATTGGGGAGTGCAAAAGTAAGAACGAAAGGCAAACGATGCAGCCCCAAACGCACTTTTTTTTTTCGCGTGGCTTATTTTTTTTATGCCCTAGCGCCCCTTGGCGGCCAGCTGCTCGCGCATCATCTGCCGGCGGCGGCCGGTGATGGCATCCATGCTCACGTTCACTTCGAAGCCGATAATCAACGTCATACACACAAACTCGAGCCAGACCATGAAGCCCACCAGCGCCCCAATGGAGCCGTAGAAATGGTTGTAGGAATCGAAAATGCGGACGTAGAGCGTGAATAAAAAAGACACCAGAAAAATGAGCAGCGTGGCCACCACGGCACCGGCCGACACCAGCGGCCACTTGTCGTGCACCGGCGGCACGAAGTAATAGATGACGCAGGTGGTGCTCAGAAACAGCCCCACCAGCGAGCCGTAGCGAATGAGCGTGAGCACCAAATCGGTGAACCGCTCGGGCACAATTTCATAGAATACCAGCCCGTCGATGAGGTAGGTTCCGAAGAAGATGCCGGCAATGGCCAGCACCAGAATCAGGGAAAGCACAAAGGTTAGTCCGGTAGCAATGAGGCGCTTGCGCAGGTAGCTGCGGTGCTTAAACCACGGATATTTCTTCTCAAAGGCATCGAGCAGGGCCATGATGCCATTGGAGCTGAGCACCAGCGCCGTGCCAAAACCAAAGGAGAGCAGGCCGCCGTGCGGGATGTTCACAATGTCCTCGATGGTGGAGGCCGTGGCCGCGTACAGCTCACGGGGCATAAAATCGGCCAGAAACTGGAGGATGTCCACGTTCAGGTTCGGTACGGGGATGTACGGAATGAGCGTGAACAGGAAAATAATGGTCGGAAAAAGTGCCACCGTGAGGTTGAAGGCCATGTAGGCCGCCCGCTTTTCCAGGCTATCCAGCCGCAGCTCGTGCAGGATGCGGTCGAGCACGTCGTAGAGCGAGGCGTGGCCACCGGGCAGTCGCAGCCGCTTCAGGCCCACAATCACCTTCCGATAGGTGCGCTGCTGGCGCACATCGGGGAAGCGGGCACGGCTGATGGCGGCGGGGGCTTTCACGGAAATTTCGACTGTTGCGGGTTACGTTTTGAGTGAATCGGCCGAGGTAAAAAGTCAACCCTCAACAGTCAAAACGCAACGCGGTTACTTTCTGAACGCTGCCGGAGCGGGCGCATCGGGCGGAATGGCGGCGGGCTTGGGCAGCACGGGGCTGTCCAAATCGGCTTCACTAAAATACGGCAGCAGCTGCTGCTGGATGCTTTCGGGAATGGGGACAGGCCGTCCGGTGGTGGTTTTCACAAACACCATCAGGGTGTGGCCTTCGGTGAGCAGCTCGTTGGCCTCGTTGTAAATTTCGTATTCGAACAGCACCCGCGTGCCTTCGGGCGGCTGGCGCAGCAGGAGCCGCACCGTCAGCAGGTCATCGTAGCGCGCCGGGCGGCGGAAGCGGGTGCGCAGCTCCCCTACCGGCATGCCCACGCCATCGGCCTCCAGCTCTTTGTAGCTGATGCCCAGCTTGCGAAAAGCTTCGGTGCGGGCTACTTCGAAATATGCCGCGTAGTTGCCATGATAGACGTAGCCCATCTGGTCGGTTTCGGCGTAGCGCACGCGGATTTGGATGTCGGAAGTGTACAAGAAGGGCTGAGTTTTGAGGGGTGAATGTTGGGTTTTGAGCGCTAATTCAGATTGGCTTGCGCTGTTTTTACGATGGCAGTCAGAATGTTGATGAGCTGATTAATTTCATTCAACGCAGCACTCAAATCAATCTGGGTCAGCCCTCCTTGCGAGAGGAGCATCAACCAGTATTTCGTTTCGCGCGCTTCTTTCGACGCAACTGACATTTTAGCCGCGAAGTCGCGCCTGGATATGGCAGCAGTAGCTTCCGCAACGTTTGCCCCAATGCTGGTACCGCTTCAGAGCAACTATTTCGACAGTACATACTCGCATTCCGCGCTCGGTAGTTTGTACAGTTCTACAATCTACAAGGCAAATGTGAAGCTTCGCTCAGCAATTGGATTTTCAACTTTCATCTAAACCAAACACTCAACATTTAACCCTCAAAACTCAACCTTTATTTAATTCCCGCCCGGTTCAACGCGGCCTGGTAGCGCCTGGCGTTCATGATGTGCTCGGCCTCGGTGACGGCGTAGGCGTGGTAGCCGCTGAAATCGTCCTTGGCGCAGAAGTAGAGGTAGTTGTTTTGCTCGGGTTTCAGCACGGCATCGATGCTGGCGATGCTGGGCAGGTTGATGGGGCCGGGCGGCAGGCCGGCGTACATATAGGTGTTGTAGGGCGAGTCTTTGGCGAGGTGTACGTTGAGCACGCGCTTGATGGTAAAATCGTGGTTGGCGTAAACAACGGTGGGGTCGGCCTGGAGCTTCATGCCGCGCCTGAGGCGGTTGAGGTAAACGGCGGCGATGCGCGGGCGCTCGTCGGGGTGCTGCTGCTGCTCGGCCTCCACAATGCTGGCCAGGGTGCTGACCTGGGCACGGGTGAGGTGGAGCTTTTCGCGCTCGGCATCGCGCTCAGGCGTCCAGAACTGCTCGTAGGCCGTTTTCATGCGCTGCATCAGGCGCTTGGCCGAGGTGTTCCAATACAGCTCGTAGGTATTGGGAATGAACATGGTAAGCACCGTGGTGGTGTCGAAGCCCAGGCTGCGGGTGTAGGCGGGGTCGCGCAGCAGCGAATCGAGCTGCGCGGCCGGCACATCGACCTGGCTGGCCAGCTTGGCCACCAACTCGTTGCGCAGGCGCACCGTGTTGAAGGTGAGGCGCACCGGCGACTGGGCCCCGCTTTTGAGCACGTTGATAAGCTGGCGGTTGGTGAAGCCGTCCTTCAGCGCGTAGTTGCCGGGCTTCACGGCGCCGGGCTTGTCGTACTTCATCAGGCGGGCCACGAAGTGCAGCGAGAGCTTGTCGACCACGACCCCGGTTTTGTCGATGGCATCGAGGGCGGTTTTCCAGGTAGCGCCGCGCGGGATGACCACATAGGCGGGCTTGCCCTTGGTTTCGATGTTGGAGGTGAAGAAAATCTGGTAGAAATAATAGGAGAAGCACACCAGCGCGAGGGTGATAACGACGCTGACGGTGGCCCAGCGCCGACGGCGCTTCAGGGCTTGGTTGCGGTATTCGATGGCCGACTTGCGGGCGGGTTCAGACATGGCGAGGGAGCGGGAATCGGGGGAGCGGGGCCAAAAGTACGAAGGCCAGCAAGCGAAGCCCTAAATGCGGGCGGTTTCATGGTGCATTTCGGCCGGGCGTAGTACCTTTCCCGCGCCTTCGGCCCCGGCCTGCAACCCAGCGTCCCGCCTGTCCGTCGGTTGTCCGGCCCCGGCCGCTTCTTCGAACCACTTAATCTCTCTATTCCCTTATGCCCGCCACCCTCCTCCGCATTCACCCCGAGAATCCGCCGCAAAGCCGTATCCAGCAAGCTGTTGACGTGCTGCGCAAAGGCGGCGTCATCATTTATCCCACGGATACCGTGTATGGCATCGGCTGCGACGTGACCAATGCCAAGGCCGTGGAAAGAGTCTGCCGCATCAAAGGCATCAAACCCGAAAAAGCCAACCTGAGCTTCATCTGCTACGACCTGTCGCACATCTCCGACTACGCCCACGGCATCACCACTTCGACCTACAAGGTGATTAAAAAGGCGCTGCCCGGCCCGTTCACCTTCCTCTTCGAAGCCAGCGCCGACGCGCCCCGCTTCGGCGGCGTGAAGCGCAAGACGGTTGGCATTCGCGTGCCGGACAACCAGATTATCCGCCAGCTGGTGAAGGAGCTCGGCAACCCCATCGTGAGCACCTCGGTGCGCGAGAGCGAGGAAACCCTGGAAGAATACGTGACCGACCCGGACCTGATTTACGAGAAATACCGCCTGCTCGTGGACCTCGTCATCGACGGCGGCTTCGGCGGTAACACCCCCAGCACCATTGTGGACTGCACCAACGACGACTTCGACATCGTGCGCGAAGGTGCCGGCGATATTGAGCAGTATCTGTAGGTTGTAGCCAACTGCAGGCGCTTCTACTCAGAACGTCATGCTGAGCGAAGTCGAAGCATCTCTACCGCGCAAGTACTCCCTTCGATTGGATTACTGCCACACGCGAGATGCTTCGACTTCGCTCAGCATGACGTTCTTCTTTTGTTCCTCCCCTACCGCTTGTGCTTCCAGCGCCTATGCGTCCACAAATACTGTTCGGGCGAGGCGCGCATGTCCTTTTCCAGCTGCCGGGCGAAGGCTTCCGTGACCGGGAAGGTGCCGGTCGGGGCCAGCTTCGCTTCGCGGCCGTCGGGCAGTTCGGTGAAGGTGACTTCGTAGTACCCGCGCCGCACGCGCCGGATGCCCACGTAGAGCACCGCACAATCGAGCTGCACGGCCAGCCGGTCGGCGCTGGTGTAGAAGCTGGTGTCCTGGTGCAGAAAGTCGGTCCAGTAGGGCTTGTCTTCGGGGCCGGCGGCCTGGTCGGTGAGCAGGCTGAGGGTACGGCCCTCGCCCCGATGCGCCACCAGGTAGCGCAGCGTGGCCAGCATGGGCACGGCATCGGCCCCGAGGCGGGTGCGCAGGCGGCGCATGAAGCTCTCAAAGAACAGGTTGTTCAGCGGCTTGTACACGCCGGCGGCCCGGCCGGGAAACTCCAGCGCCGCCCCGCTCAGAATCCACTCCCAGTTGCCCATGTGCGAGCCAAGCGACAGCACCAGCCGCTTTTCGGCGAAGTGGCGCGTCATCAGCTCCGGATTGGTGAAGCGCAGGCGCTGCCGCAGCTCATCGGGCGAAATGGCCGCCGCTTTCAAAATCTCGACGATTACCTGCGCAAAATGCCGGTAGAAGGCCTTGCCGGTGCGCTCGATTTCGGCCGGGCTTTTCTCCGGAAAAGAATTGCGCAGGTTTTCCGTGACGACGCGCCAGCGGTAGCGCACCACGTAGGCCAGCAGAAAGTAGATAAACTCCGCGAATACGTACAGCACCGCCAGCGGCAGGTGCGCCAGGCCCAGCAGCAGCCAGCGCAGGGGCTCGAAGTACCAGGCGTAGGGCCGGCCGGCTGCCGCAAGGGCTCCTTTCGTGGCCATGCTTAGCGGGGGGCGGGGGCGGCGCCGGGCGAAAACTCAGCCGCGCTGTGCTGGCCGATGGCGCGGTGGCCTGCAATCAGCTTCTTGTTGCCGGGGCCGCCATACACCTCAATGAACAGCGTGAACGGCCCATCGGGCAGCGGGCCCATGGGCAGCTGGCCCACCACGGGCGTGGGCCGGCCGCTTTGCGGCGTGAGCGTGGCGTCGGCATCGGCAGCCGAGCCGTCGGGGGTGGTGAGGTGGTAATGCACGCGCAGCTCCTGCCCCACCGGCGCGTTGTGCAGCTCGGTGTAGAAGAACACGTTGTCGGCCCCGCGGCCGTAGCTGCCGCCGGGCGCGCGCGTGAGGCGGTAACCGCCCCGGCTGAAATTGTCGTCAGCGCTTCCGCCCTTCACGGCGGGGCGCGAGAGCAGCACCACGTCTGTGAGGAACGGGCCGGCGGGTGCTTCCAGCACCAGCGGCTTTTCCACGGTGGTTTCGCCGTTGGCGCTGCGGTACTGGTCTTTCACGGTGCCGCGCAGGGTGTACTTGCCATCGGGCAGCATGATTCTTTTCAGGAAGCTCTGCGGGTTTTTGATGGCAATGGTGGTGTCGGTGAGCACCGGCGGCTTCAGCGTCACCACTTCGCGGTAGGCGGAGGTACCGTCGGCCTTCAGTACTTCGAGCGTGACGACGGCCGACGACTGGAACGACTTCGGGGCCCGCTGCCGGTAGGTGAGCGGCTGGGTGGGCACGGTCACGTAGATTTCAACCTCGGCCCCTTTTTCCACCTTGTTCAGGTTGCGGAAACGGGCGACGTCGAGCAGAATCTGGGGTGGGCCGGCCTGGGCGGCCAGCGCGGAGAAGGCAATGAGCAGGGTGAGGAGGTAGCGCATGGGGCAAAAGTACGGCGGGTGAGGGGGTGTCGTTAGGAAAGTCTGGATGGATAAGAATAACAGAAACGTCATGCTGAGCGCAGTCGAAGCATCTCTACCGCACAACTAACTCATTCGATTGGATTACTTACCACGGTAGAGATGCTTCGGCTGCGCTCAGCATGACGTTTCTGGCTTTAATTATCAGTACGCTATTTTTGTACCGCCCTTGCGGTAAAACATTTACCGTGCCGCACCGTTTAACAGCCGCTATGCGTGCCACCGTCGCCTTCGTTCTGGGTTTGCTGATGCTGCTGGGCAGCCTCGTGCCCGATAACGACCTGGGCGAGTTGGCAAAGCTGCCGCAGCTGGTGGAGCACTACGAGTTTCATCACTCGGCGGCGGGCGGCGGGCTCACGTTCGGCCAGTTTATGGTGGAGCACTACGGGGCGGGCACCAGGCACTACGCCGGGTGCACCCTCTCACAACGCCACCAGCAAGACCACCACAACCTGCCCCTGCGCTGCCACCACGGCTGCGTCACGCTCAGCTTTGTGATGGCTCCGCTGACGCGGGTGGTCTTCGTCGGCCAGCCCGTTCCGATAGAGGCGCGGGCCTACCGCGTGGCCGCCGCGCCGCGCTACGCCTTCACGCCCAGCAGCTCGCTCGGCCAGCCGCCCCGAGCCTAGCCCGCCCGCGCCCCCGGACGCAGTGTGCCCGTGCCCCTGGCGGCACCGGCCCCGAATTTCGGGCCCCTCCCCTTTTTTATTGGATTGTTAGCGCCTCCCGGGCCGGCCAGTGGCCGCGTCCAGGCCGCGCGGCATTGCACCGTTTCGCATGATTTCGGCGATTATTAATTTCAGCATCCGCAACAAGCTGTTGGTGGGGCTGATGCTGGCAGGCATTATTACCTGGGGCGTTTTTTCGGCCGCGAGCCTGCCGCTCGACGCCATTCCGGACGTCACCAACAACCAGGTCCAGGTCATTACCCAAAGCCCCGCGCTGGCCGCGCAGGAGGTTGAGCAGCTCATCACCGTGCCGCTGGAGCTGGAGCTGCGCACCATACCGGGCGTGACGGAAATCCGGTCGATTTCCCGCTTCGGGCTGTCGGTCATCACCGTGGTTTTCGAGGAAGACGTGGATACTTACCACACCCGGCAGCTGGTGGCCGAGAAGCTCAAAACCGCCGAAGCCGACCTCGGCCAGGGCCTGGGCGCGCCGGGCATGGCGCCCATCACCACCGGCCTGGGCGAGATTTATCAATACACCATCAAGGCTCAGCCCGGCTACGAAAAAAAATTCGGTCTGGCCCGGCTGCGCGAGGTGCAGGACTGGCTGGTGAAGCGCCGCCTGGCCGGCGTGAACGGCGTGGTGGACGTGAGCAGCTTCGGCGGCTACGTGCGGCAGTACGAGGTGAGCGTCGACCCGGCGCGGCTGGCCGGCGCGGGCGTGAGCATGGCCGAGCTCTACGAGGCCCTGCAGGCCAACAACGGCAACGCCGGCGGCAGCTACCTGGAGCGCGGCCCCCGGGCGTTTTTCATTCGGGGCGAGGGGCGGGCCACCTCGTTGCAGGACATCGGCAACATCGTGGTGAAGCCCGTGGGCGTGCCCGGCCAGGGCGGCGCGCCGCTGCTGGTGCGCGACATCGCAACCGTGCGCTTCGGCCACGCCGTGCGCTACGGGGCCATGAACCGCGACGGCCAGGGCGAAACCGTGGGCGGCGTGGTGCTCATGCTGAAAGGCGCCAGCTCCGAAGCCACCATCAAAAACGTGAAGGCGCGGGTGGCCGAAATTCAGCAAACGCTACCCAAAGGCCTGGTCATCGAGCCTTTTCTGGACCGTACCAAGCTGGTGGATAAGGCCATTCACACGGTGGTGAAGAACCTGATTGAGGGCGGCGTCATCGTCATCATCGTCCTGCTGCTGCTGCTCGGCAACCTGCGGGCCGGGCTGGTGGTGGCGGGCATGATTCCGCTGTGCATGCTTTTCGCGCTGGCCATGATGAAGCTCTTCGGCGTGTCGGCTAACCTCATGAGTCTGGGCGCGCTGGACTTCGGCCTTATCGTGGACGGGGCCGTGATTATCGTGGAGGCCGTCATCGCCCACCTGCTGCACGAGCGCGCCAAAGCCGCCCACGAAACCATGGACGACATCACCGAGGGCGTGACCACGCGGCTCATGCGCTCGGCGCTGTTCGGCCAGCTCATTATTCTTATTGTGTACCTGCCCATCCTGTCGCTCACCGGCGTCGAGGGCAAGATGTTCCGGCCCATGGCCCTCACCGTGAGCTTCGCCATTGTGGGCGCCATGCTCATGTGCCTCACCTACGTGCCGGCCGTCACGGCCTGGGCCCTGAAGAAGGATATCAGCGAGAAGCCCAACCTGGCCGACCGCATCGTGGGCGCGTTGCACCGGCTCTACGACCCCATTATTCGGATGGCGCTGGGGGCGCGCTGGCTGGTGGTGGGCGTGGCCGTGGGGTTGCTGGCGCTGGGCGGTTTCGTGTTTTCGCGGTTGGGCGGCGAGTTCATTCCGCAGCTCGACGAGGGCGATTTCGCCATGAACGTGACGCTGTCGCCGGGCTCCTCGCTCGATGAAAGCATCCTGCTAACCTCGCGCATTCAGCGCATTCTGAAAAGCCAGTTTCCGGAAGTGCTGCAGGTGGTGGGAAAAATCGGCACCTCCGAAATCCCCACCGACCCCATGTCGCTGGAAGATTCTGACCAGATGATTATCCTGAAAGACCACGCCGACTGGACCAGCGCCAGCACCCGCGAGGAGCTGGCCAACAAGATGCAGAAGGCCCTGGCCGGCGTGCCCGGCGTGAGCCTGGAATTTCAGCAGCCCATCCAGATGCGTTTCAACGAGCTGATTTCGGGCGTGAAGTCGGATATCTCGGTAAAAATTTACGGCGACGACCTTGACCTGCTGAAAGCCAAAGCCGACGAAGCGGCCGCCCTCATCCGCCCGCTGGCCGGCGTGGGCGACCTCAAAGTGGAACAAATCATCGGCCTGCCGCAGCTGCGCGTGAGCTACGACCGCGCCAAGCTGGCCCAGTACGGCCTGCGCGTGATGGACCTTAACACCCTGCTGCAAACCGCCTTCGCCGGCCAGACCACCGGCCAGGTGTACGAAGGCGAGCGCCGCTTCGACCTCGTGCTGCGCCTCGACTCGCTGCACCGGCGCGGGGCCGACGACCTCAACCAGCTCCTCGTGTCGCTGCCCGACGGCAAGCAGATTCCGCTGGCCGAAGTAGCCACCGTGGCGCTGAAACCGGCCCCCGCTCAAATATCGCGCGACGACGCCCGCCGCCGCGTCAACATCGGCGTGAACGTGCGCGGGCGCGACGTGCAAAGCCTCGTGCAGGAAATTCAGGGCAAGCTGAAAGCCGGCCTGCGCCTGCCCGCCGGCTACAGCATCGTGTACGGCGGCCAGTTCGAAAACCTGAACCACGCCAAGGCCCGGCTGGCGGTGGCCGTGCCGGTGTCGCTGGTGCTCATTTTCATGCTGCTGTTTCTGGCCTTCCGCTCGGTGAAGGAGGCGCTGCTGATTTTTACGGGCATTCCGCTGGCGGCCATTGGTGGGGTGCTGGCGCTGTGGCTGCGCGGGATGCCGTTCAGCATTTCGGCCGGCGTGGGCTTCATCGCGCTGTTTGGCGTGGCGGTGCTGAATGGCATCGTACTGGTGGCCAGTTTGAACGAGCTGGCCGCAGCCGGGGTGAACAAAATCCGCGCACGGGTGCTGCGGGCCACGGAGGAGCGGTTCCGGCCGGTGCTGCTCACGGCCTCGGTGGCCTCGCTGGGCTTTCTGCCGATGGCCCTGTCCGGCTCGGCCGGTGCGGAGGTGCAGAAGCCGCTGGCCACCGTCGTCATCGGCGGGCTGATAACGGCCACGCTGCTCACGCTGGTGGTGCTGCCAGTGCTCTACACCTTCTTTGTGAAGGACGACGAGCCCAGCCCGGTAGAAGCTGCCAAAGCAGCGCACGAGGCCAAAGTAGCCGAAGAAACCGGTGGCGAGCCCGCCGCGAAAAATGATGGAGCGGATAATCCGAAACGCCCCGATTCCAACAGCTCCGGCACGGCAGCGGCTTCGGCCGTGCTGCTGCTGCTGTGCGCCCTGGCGGCCCTTGTGCCGCAGCAGAGCCACGCCCAGAAAGCCCCGACGGATGCCCCGCTGAGTATTTCGCAGGCCCTGAGCACGGGGTTGGCCCAGAGCCCGCTGGTGCAGTCGGCTGCTTTGCAGGCGCAGCAGCAGGCCGCCCTGGCCCGCACCGGCTACGATGTGCCGCGCCTGGTGTTCGACTACCAGTACGGCCAGATTTCCGGCCCGCTCAACGACCAAAGCTTCAACATTCTGCAGCAGTCGGCCTTTCCCACCGTGTATGGGGCGCAGCGCCAGGTGCTGCAAACCACCGCCGAGGGGGCCAGCATCCGGGCCCGCGCCCAGCGCCGCGAGCTGAGCCGCAGCATCCGCTCGGCCTACTACAATCTGCTGGTCACCTACCGCCTCACGGCCCTGCTCCGCCGCCAGGACAGCCTCTACCAGCGTGCCGCCCGGGCCGCCCGCATCCGCTACCAGGTGGGCGAAACCAACCGCCTGGAGCAGGTTTCGGCCGAAGCGCGGTCGCGCGAGCTGCAGAACCGCCTCGCCACGCTGCGCTCCGAGCTGCTGGTGCAGCGCCGCCAGCTGGCCCTGCTGCTGGGCCAGCCCAGCCTGGCCAGCATCGACACCACGGCCAGCCCCCGCGCCGCCCTGCTCCCCGCCGACACGGCCGCCCTCAATCCCACTGCCAACCCCACCCTGGCGCTCTACCAGCAGCAGCTCACCCTCAGCCAGCAGCAAACCAGGCTCGAAAAGCTGCGCCGCCTGCCCGACCTCCGCGCCGGCTACTTTAACCAGAGCATCAACCAGGAAAGGGGCTTCAACGTGGCCCAGGCCGGCATTGCAGTGCCAATACTGGGCGGGGCCCAGCGTGCGCGCATCGCCGCCGCCAAAATCGGCGAAGAAGCCGCGCAAGTGCAGCTGGCTTACGCTAATACGCAGTTCGGCACCCAGCTTAGCACGCTACGCCAGCAGCTGGCCCGCGCCCAGGCCTCGCTGCTCTACTACGAAAACTACGCGCTGCCGCAAGCCCGCCTCATCCTCGACACGGCCGAAAAAAGCTTTCGCGCCGGCGACATCGAATACGTGGAATACGTGGTGAACACCCAGCCTGCCTGGCAGATTCAGGAGGCATACTTCGAGCAGCTCCGGCAGTACAACGAGCTGGTGGCCAGCATACAGGCCCTGGCCGGAGCGGATGCGCCGTAGACTACGAATCAAATCAGAAGGTCCTGCGCAGCGCAGCCGAAGCATCCCGGATGCAGCAGCAATCAATGGTATCGCAACAAAGCGCAGAGAGGCTTCGACTGCGCTCCGCAGGACCGGTCCAACAAATTTAAAGAACTAACTCACCATGAAATTCCTGCCTTACCTCGCCCTCCTTCCCTTCTTCATCGCCTGCGGCAAAAAAGCAGACGAAACCGCTGCCCAAAAGCCCGCCGCTCCGCCGCCCCGCGCCCCCAATGAGGTCTTCCTCAGCAAAGCCCAGCTGCAGGCCGCCGGCATCGAGCTCGGCACTTTCACCCGGCGCGCCCTTGGCACCGAAGTGCAGGCCACCGGCCAGATTGACGTGCCGCCCAGCCACCGCGTATCCGTTACGGCCGTGATGGGCGGCTACGTGGAGCGCCTGCCGGTGCTGCCCGGCCAGCACGTCATGCAGGGCAGTGTGCTGGCCACCCTGCGCAACCCCGACTACATCAAGCTGCAGCAGGACTACCTGCAGAGCCAGGCCCGCATTGTGTTTCTGAAGCAGGAAACCGCCCGCCAGCAAGTCCTCAACGACGAGGACGTGGGAGCCCGCCGCAAGCTCCAGCAGGCCACTTCCGAGCTGCGCACCGAGCAGGCCGCCGCCGGCAGCCTCGCCGCCCAGCTCCGCCTCATCGGCCTGAAGCCGGAGCGCATCACGGCCACCAGCATCCGGCCCAGCGTGCCGCTCATTGCGCCCATCAGCGGCTTTGTGAAGGCCGTGCTGGCCAACCCCGGCCAGTTTGTGAACCCGCAGGATGTCCTGATTGAGCTGGTGGACCGCTCCGACCTGCACCTCGAGCTCAAGGTTTTCGAGCGCGACATTGCCAAAGTGAAAGTGGGCCAGGACATCCTGTTCCGCGTGCCGGCGCAGGGCGCTGATGCCCGGCCGCTGCCCGCCACGGTTTTCCTGGTTGGCAAGTCTTTCGACGACGACGGCCGCACCGTGCCCGTGCACGCCCACCTGCACGACACCGGCCCCGATGCCGCTGCCACCGCCGCCCTGCTCCCCGGCCAATACGTCAGTGCCCGCATTCTTACCGGCCGCCAGCCCCAGCGCACCCTGCCCGAAGACGCCCTGGTGCCCGGCGGCGAGGTGAGCTACGGCTACTACCAAATAAAATCCGATGCCAGTGGCAGCACTTTCCGGCGCTTCAGCCTCCGCCCCGGCGCCACCGACCAGGGCCAGGTAGCCGTGCGCCTGCTCGATAAGCTGGCCGACACCACCCATCTGGTCATCAAGGGGGCCTATTTTCTGGATGCCGAGCGCAGCAAAGGCCAGGGCGGAGATGAGTAGAGACGCATATTTGCGTCTCGTCGTTGAACGCCGTCAGCGCACGATTTATGCACCACCCGTTCGACGACGAGGCGCAACTATGCGTCTCTGCACCCAGCCATGATTATTCTTTCCGAGCTCCATTACCACCCGCCGGCCGCCTTCTTCGCCGCCCTGGCCAACGCTGACGGCCTGCTGCTGGAAAGCCACGAGCACTACCGCAAGCAAACCTACCGCAACCGCTGCCTCATCCGCACGGCGCAGGGCGTGCAGCCGCTCACGGTGCCGGTGGTCGATGGCAACCGGGCCGAAAAGGTCAGCATTTCCGAAATCGAAATCGATTACCGGCAGAACTGGATTCACCGGCACTGGCGCACCCTGCAAACGGCCTACGGCAACAGCCCGTATTTTGAGTATTACGCCGACTACCTGCACGATATTTACGTAGGTAAGCCTGCCCTGCTTTTCGACCTCAACCAGCAGTTTTTACGTTTATTGCTCAAGTGCTTTCGGCTAACGCTGCCGGTACGCCTCACCACCGAGTACCACGCCCACTACCCCGCGCAACCTTCTGCCGGGAATTCCGGTCTTGTTTCTACCCCGTCCAGCATCGCCGACCGGCGCGACTGGCTGACACCCAAAGCCGCCACCAGAACCTCCGAACCTGACACTCCGGCAGCCTCCGCCCTTGTGCGGCCCTATCCGCAGGTGTTTGGCCCAGGTTTTGAGCCCGGCCTTAGTGTGCTGGACCTGCTCTTTTCGCAGGGCCTGGCCGCCGGCAGTTTTTTTATTGTGAGGTAAGCTTTAGCTTGCCGTCCGACGTAAAGCCCGCTCACCCCTTCCCGAGCAGCTTTTCTCCCACGGCAGGCCACCGCTTACCGCACGCCATCCGAACCTTCGCCCGAACCGGCTTGTTTTCAAGTCACCTCGGCCCAACCCGTTATTCGTGTTTACATGCCCGACGCGGGGCTTATCTGATTTTTCACTACGTTTATTGGCATGGAAGCTAAATTCTCAAACCGCGTCAAAGAGGTTATTTCCCTCAGTCGGGAAGAGGCCATCCGTCTCGGCCACGACTATATCGGTACCGAGCACCTGCTGCTCGGCATGATTCGCGAAGCCGAAGGCACCGCCCTTGGCCTTTTGCGCAAGCTGGGCGTGAGCATCGACGAGCTGAAGTTTTCGCTCGAACAGGCCACCCGCAACACCGCTACGCAAGGCACCAGCATCACCGGCTCGATTCCGCTCACCAAGCAGACCGAGAAGGTGCTGAAAATAACCTACCTCGAAGCCAAGATTTTCAAATCGGAAATAATTGGTACCGAACACCTTCTGCTGTCCATCCTGCGGGATGAGGACAACATTTCTTCCCAAATTCTCAGCAAATTCAACGTGAACTACGAAACTGTGCGCGACTCGCTGGATTACCACGGTAACGCCGGCGCGGCCCCGCAAAACCGCATCCCCGACACCGACGACGACGACAACGACAAACTCTTCGGCTCGTCGGGTCCCGGCGGTGGCCGTGGGGCCGGCAATGCCGGCGCCGGCGCCAAGCGCCCCGGCGAAAAGTCGAAAACCCCGGTGCTCGACAACTTCGGCCGCGACCTCACCAAGCTGGCCGAGGAAGACAAGCTCGACCCCATCGTGGGCCGCGAAAAGGAGATTGAGCGCGTAGCCCAAATCCTGAGCCGCCGCAAGAAAAACAACCCCATCCTCATCGGTGAGCCCGGCGTGGGCAAAACGGCCATTGCCGAAGGCCTCGCCCTGCGCATCATCCAGAAGAAAGTAAGCCGCGTGCTGTTCAACAAGCGCGTGGTGACGCTCGACCTGGCTTCGCTGGTGGCCGGCACCAAGTACCGGGGCCAGTTCGAAGAGCGCATGAAGGCCGTGATGAACGAGTTGGAAAAGTCGCCCGACGTGATTCTGTTCATTGACGAGTTGCACACCATCGTGGGTGCCGGCGGGGCTTCGGGCTCGCTCGATGCTTCCAACATGTTCAAGCCGGCTTTGGCCCGCGGCGAGATTCAATGCATCGGCGCTACTACGCTGGATGAGTACCGCCAATACATCGAGAAGGACGGCGCGTTGGCCCGTCGTTTCCAGATGGTGATGGTGGACCCCACCACGCCCGAGGAAACCATCGAAATCCTGCACAACATCAAGGATAAATATCAGGACCACCACCACGTTATCTATACCGATAAGGCTATCGAGCAGTGCGTGATGCTGTCGGACCGTTACATGTCCGACCGTTTCCTGCCGGACAAGGCCATCGATATTCTCGACGAGGCCGGTGCCCGCGTGCACATCAACAACATCGTGGTGCCCGAGGACATTCTCACGCTCGAAGAGCAGATTGAGAACATCAAGGGCGAGAAGAACCGGGTGGTGAAATCGCAGAAATACGAGGAAGCTGCCAAGCTCCGCGACACCGAGAAGAAACTCCTGGACCAGCTCGACACGGCCAAAAAGTCGTGGGAAGAAGAGACCAAGAAGAAGCGCTACACGGTGAAAGAGGAGAACGTGGCCGAGGTTATCGCCATGATGACCGGCATCCCCGTTTCGCGCGTGGCCCAGAACGAAAGCCAGAAACTCCTCAACATGAACGAGGAGCTGCAGGGCAAGGTAATTGGCCAGGATAAAGCCATCAAGCAATTGGTGAAAGCCATTCAGCGTACCCGCGTGGGTTTGAAAGACCCCAAGAAGCCGATTGGCTCGTTCGTGTTCCTCGGCCCGACGGGCGTGGGCAAGACGGAGCTGGCCAAGGTGCTGGCTACTTACCTCTTCGACAAGGAAGACGCGCTGGTGCGCGTGGATATGTCGGAGTACATGGAGAAATTTAGCGTGTCGCGCCTGGTGGGCGCGCCTCCCGGCTACGTGGGCTACGAAGAAGGCGGCCAGCTGACGGAGAAAATCCGCCGCAAGCCCTATTCGGTAATCCTGCTCGACGAGATTGAGAAGGCGCACCCGGACGTATATAACCTGCTCCTGCAAGTGCTGGACGACGGCATTTTGACCGACGGCCTCGGCCGCAAGGTGGACTTCCGCAACACCATCATCATCATGACCTCGAACATCGGGGCGCGTGACCTGCAGGACTTCGGCGCCGGCATCGGCTTCGGCACCAAGGCCCGCCAGGAGAATATGGACGAGCTGACCAAGGGCACCATCACCAACGCCCTGAAAAAGACTTTCTCGCCCGAATTCCTCAACCGCTTGGATGACGTCATCGTCTTCAACTCGCTGGAGAAAAAGGATATTCACCGCATCATCGACATCAGCCTCAGCAAGCTCCTCTCGCGGGTGCAGGCCCTGGGCTACCGTGTCGAGCTGACGGAAGCCGCCAAGGATTTCGTGGCCGATAAAGGCTACGACCCCAAATACGGTGCCCGCCCGCTGAACCGCGCCATCCAGAAGTACATCGAAGACCCGATTGCCGAGGAAATCCTCAAAGCTCAGGTGGTGCACGGCGACGTTATCACTGCCGACTATACCGAAGGTGCCGAGGAGCTGACCTTCGCCGTAAGCAAGAGCGGTGAAGCCCAGAACCTCGCCAGCGACGAGCGCCCGGCCGAAACGCCGGAAGCGCCCGACTCGGACTCGAAGAAGTAAGTTGTAGCGCACGCTTTAGCTTGCGCCCGTTAGAAAAAGCCGGTTCCAGCAATGGGGTCGGCTTTTTCGCTTTCACGCACAAGCTGAAGCATGTGCTACATTCCGCCCGTAACCTACCTTTGGCCTCCCATTCCCGCGCATCCCTCCCACCCGCGCGCTTACCCTGATTTATGCCCGACCCACACGCCCACGCCCATCTTTCCAAAACCGAGCTGCTGGCCCGCAAAAACGAGGAAGCCCTCCTCGGCGGCGGCCAAGCCCGCATCGATGCCCAGCACAAAAAAGGCAAGCTCACTGCCCGCGAACGGGTTGATTTGCTGCTGGATGAAGGCTCCTTTGAAGAAATCGGCAAATTCGTCATGCACCGCTCCAAGGACTTCGGCCTGGACAAAGAGCATTACCTCGGCGATGGCGTGATAACCGGCTATGGCACCGTGCATGGCCGGCTGGTGTACGTTTTCTCGCAGGATTTCACCGTGTTTGGCGGCTCGCTGAGCGAAACGCACGCCGAGAAAATCGTCAAAATCATGGACCTCGCCATGAAGAACGGCGCGCCCGTGATTGGCCTGAACGACTCGGGCGGGGCCCGGATTCAGGAAGGCGTGGTGAGCCTCGGCGGCTACGCCGACATCTTTTACAAGAATACCCTGGCCAGCGGCGTGGTGCCGCAGCTCTCGGCCATTATGGGGCCGTGCGCGGGCGGCGCGGTGTATTCGCCGGCCATCACCGACTTTATTCTGATGGTGGAAAACACGAGCTATATGTTCGTGACCGGCCCGAACGTGGTGAAAACCGTGACCCACGAGGAAGTGACCAGCGAGGAGCTGGGCGGCGCCAGCACGCACTCGGCCAAGAGCGGCGTCACGCATTTCTCGTGTGCCAATGAGGTGGTGGCCATCAACCACATCAAGCAGCTGCTGAGCTACATGCCGCAGAACTGCGAGGAAACCACGCCGCACCAGCCCTACGAGGCCAGCGGCGACGAAAGCCGCCCGGCGCTGGACAAGCTGATTCCCGAGAATGCCAACCAGCCCTACGACATGCGCGAGGTGATTGAGGGCATTATCGACGAGGGCACTTTCCTGGAGGTGCACCAGAATTTCGCCGAGAACATTGTGGTGGGTTTTGCGCGGCTGGCGGGCCGCAGCATCGGCATCGTGGGCAACCAGCCGGCGGTGCTGGCCGGCGTGCTCGACATCAATGCCAGCACCAAGGCCGCCCGTTTCGTACGTTTCTGCGACTCCTTCAATATTCCGCTGCTGGTGCTGGAAGACGTGCCTGGCTTCCTGCCCGGCACCGACCAGGAGTGGCGCGGCATCATCACCAACGGGGCCAAGCTGCTCTACGCCTTCTGCGAAGCCACCGTGCCGCGCATCACCGTGATTACCCGCAAGGCCTACGGCGGCGCGTATGACGTGATGAACTCCAAGCACATCGGCGCCGATATGAACTACGCCTGGCCTACTGCCGAAATTGCCGTGATGGGCGCCAAGGGTGCGGCCGAAATCATCTTCAAGCGCGAAATTGCCGCTGCCGAAAACCCCGAAGCCAAGCTGCAGGAAAAGGTGGACGAGTACCAGGAGAAATTCGCCACGCCCTACCGCGCCGCCCACCGCGGCTTCGTGGACGAAGTGATTCTGCCTTCCCAGACGCGCCAGAAACTGATTCGCGCCTTCAAGATGCTGGAAAACAAAGTGGATACCATGCCGCGTAAGAAGCACGGCAACATTCCGCTATAATCTCCACGCGATGAACTGGCAGGACACCGGCAACATTCTTTCGGCTCTGGGTGTCTTTGCCTTGGTGGTGGGCGTGCTGCTGCGGTTTCAGGCGGGGCGCTGGCTGTTAGTGGCGTTGCTGCTAATACTGACAGTCATTTCGCTGCTGAGTGGCGACTTTGCCGACCCCCCGGATAGCAACGACCCCATCAAAGCCAGCAATTACTGGCTATTAGGCGGAAGCCTCAGCCTACTGCTCGGACTGGCGCTCCGTACATTCGCCAGCAAGACAATTTAATTTTTCCCCTCGCGTATGCGTCCCGAATCCTTCACCTTTCTCCAAAACTACCTCAACAACCCCTCCCCCACCGGCTTCGAAAAAGAAGGCCAGAAACTGTGGCTGGAGTACATCAAGCCCTACATCGACGAGTATTTCGTGGATACCTACGGCACGGTGGTGGGCGTCATCAACCCCGAAGCGAAATACAAAGTCGTCATCGAGGCGCACGCCGATGAGATTTCCTATTTCGTGAATTACATCACCAAAGAAGGCTACCTCTACCTGCGCCGCAACGGCGGCTCCGATGCCCTGGTAGCGCCCAGCAAGCGGGTAAATATCTTCGGCGAAAAAGGCATCGTGAAAGGCATTTTCGGCTGGCCGGCCATTCACGTGCGCAAAGTGGAGCAGGACAAAGCGCCCACCATCGAAACTATTTTCCTGGACTGCGGCGCGAGCAGCGCCGACGAAGTGGCCGAGATGGGCATTCACGTCGGTTCCGTGGTGACGTTTGAGGACGAATTCACGGTGCTGAACGACAAATTCTACGTGGGCCGCGCGCTCGACAACCGCGTGGGCGGCTTCATGGTGGCCGAGGTGGCCCGCATGCTGAAAGAGAACAATAAAACGCTGCCCTTCGGCCTCTACATCGTGAACGCAGTGCAGGAGGAAATCGGCCTGCGCGGCGCCGAAATGGTGGCCCACCGCATCAACCCCGACGTGGCCATCATCACCGACGTGACGCACGACAGCCAGTCGCCGATGTACGAGAAAAAGACGGCCGGCGACATCAGCTGCGGTAAAGGCCCGGTGATTACCTACGGCCCGGCCGTGCAGAATAACCTGCGCGACCTCATCATTGAAACCGCCAGGCAGGCCGAAATTCCCTTCCAGCGCGCCGCCGCCACCCGCGCCACCGGCACCGACACCGATGCCTTCGCTTACTCCGGCTCCGGCGTGGCGTCGGCCCTGATTTCGCTGCCGCTGAAATACATGCACACCACCGTGGAAACCGTGCACAAAGACGACGTGGAGAGCGTGACCAAGCTGATTTACGAAACGCTGCTGCGCATTGAGGACGGGCAGGATTTCCGGTATTTCAAGTAAATCTTTTCCATTTTTTGTCATCCTGAACGCAGTGAAGGACCTTATCGCGTTGAGACAGTTCGCTCAGCCGTGATAAGGTCCTTCACTGCGTTCAGGATTACAGCATTTTTCAGATGGAGCTACCAATAATTCCTTCCCTCCCGCTCACCGTCACCGACCAAATGGGCCGGCGCGTGACCGTGCCGTTTCCACCGCAGCGCATTGTGTCGCTGGTGCCTTCGCAAACGGAATTATTGTTCGATTTAGGAGTAGGGAAGAAAGTAGTTGGCGTCACCAAATTCTGCATTCACCCAACCGAAGCGCGCGCAAATGCTGCTGTAATCGGCGGCACAAAAAATTTCGATTTCGAAAAAATAGCCTCTCTTACGCCCGATTTAATTATCGGCAATAAAGAAGAAAACTATCAGGCGGGCATCGAGAAATTAGCCGCTGATTATCCGGTGTGGCTGAGCGACATCAGCAGCCTGGCAGAGGCATTGGATATGATTCGGCGGGTTGGATTTATCAGCGGCGCTAAAGAAAAAGCCGAATTAATTGCAGCAGAAATTGAGGCATCGTTTGCCGCATTGGCAGCTGCCGCCTCGAATGAGCCGGCTGAAGCAGTCGCCTATTTCATCTGGCGAAAACCGTACATGGTAGCCGCCACGGGCACATTTATTGACAATATGCTGCGCCGCGTCGGCTTTGCAAATGCATTTGCCAGCCAGCAGCGCTACCCGGAAATAACGGCCGAACAATTAGCCGCTGCCGCACCGCGCCGCATACTGCTATCCTCCGAGCCGTACCCATTTGCCGAGAAGCATATTGCCGATTTTAAAGCTATTTGCCCTGCTGCAAAAATTGAAATTGTGGACGGCGAATTATTTAGCTGGTATGGCAGCCGGCTACGGAAATCGTCCGCTTATTTCAATTCGCTTCGCTAATTACAAATCCGGCTTTCGCCAATTCATTCCAGAATTGCGGGTACGATTTGCGCACCACCGCCGGCGCCTCGATGGCAAGTGGGCCGCGCAGGGCCAGCGGTGCGAAGGCCATGGCCATGCGGTGGTCGTGGTAGGTAGCCACCGACTGGCTATTTACCGCAAAACCCTTCGAATCGGCCCGAAAGCGGCCTTCGCCTAGGTCGCGCAGTTCGCCGCCGAATTTGGCCAGCTCGGTTTGCAGCGCGGCAATGCGGTCGGTTTCCTTGATGCGCAGGCTCTCCAGACCGGTCATGTCCACGGGGCGGCCGAGGGCGGCGGCCACAACCGCCACGGTCTGGGCCAGGTCGGGGCAGTCGGTGAAATCGATGGTCTGGATTTCGGCCTGGGGTGCGCGGGGCAGCTGTTTCAGGCGGACAGCATCGGGCAGAAAGGTGGTTTCTACACCGAAATGCGTCATTATTTCTGCAATGGCCTGGTCGCCCTGCAATGATTTCTGCCGCAGGCCGGGCAACGTAATCTCCGAGCCAGCCGGGGCTAATGCGACAAGTGAATACCAGTAGCTGGCCGCCGACCAATCAGCTTCCACCGTGTAATCGGTGGGCTGGTAGGTGCCGGGCGGCACAGTTAATACATCGCTTTGAGTCGAATAACCGGCACCGAACAGCTGCATTAGCGCCAGCGTCATGTTGATGTAGGGGCGCGAGCCGATGTGGCCGGTGAGCGCAAGGCGCAGGCCGCCGGGCAGCAGCGGCCCTACCATGAGCAGCGCCGAGATGTACTGGCTGCTGATGTCGCCGCGAACGGATAATTCGGTAGGCTGCGTCGCATCGGCCGCCGCCGTGAAACCGGCAAACGCTAAGGGTGGAAAACCCTCATTATTCAGGTAGCTGATACGGGCGCCGGCCTGCAGCAAGGCATCAACCAGCACCGCAATGGGCCGCTCCTGTGCGCGGGCGGTGCCCGTCAGGTGCCCGTGCCAGTTGCTCACGGCCAGATAAGCCGTGAGGAAGCGCATCACGGTGCCGGCATCCTCGGCATCAAGCTCATTGGCAGCGGGCGCCGCGAGCAGCAGGCGCCGCATGAGCTGCGTGTCGTTGGCATCGGAGATGTTGCCGATAGTGCCGCCGCCGGCCAGGGCTTGCAGAATGAGGGCACGGTTGGCTTCGCTTTTGGAAGCCGGAAGTTGGGCGGTGCCGCTGAGCGGGCCGCCGGGCCAGGATAGGTGCATAGAATTGCAGCGCAGGCTACCGCTTGCGCTTTTGAGCGTTCAGTTTTAAGGGCGGGGGCAAGCGAAAGCCTCTACGCCTGCAGGCGATGATAATAGCGCAGCGACTCCGCAAGCTCGGCCAGCGTCACGGGCTGGTCGTACACGCCGCTGCCAATGCTTTGGAGCAGGGTACAGTTGATGGTGGAGCCCGTGTTTTTCTTGTCTTGCAAGGCGAATTCAGCAATTGCTTCGGTTTCGAGGCTGATAAACGGAATTTTATCGAACACCGAAAAAACGAAGGTTTCGATTTTGTCCAGCTCGTCGGCACTCAGCAGCCCGTGCTGCACCGACAGCCAGCTTTCGCACACCAGGCCGGCGGCCACGGCTTCGCCGTGCAGCACTTCGCGGCCGGGCTGGGTGAGCAGGTAGCTTTCGAGGGCGTGGCCCACGGTGTGGCCAAAGTTGAGCAGCTTGCGCGGGCCGGCTTCGAGGGGGTCTGCGGCCACGATGCGCTGCTTGAGGGCGACCGATTCGCGGATAATCGGGGTCCAGTCGTCGGTGAGCCAGCCCAGGCGGCGGTTGGTGTTGAAGCCTTCGGCATCGGCAATGAGCCAGTGCTTGATGACTTCAGCGTAGCCGGATTTCACTTGGCGCGGGTCCAGGGTTTGCAGGAACCCGGGCTCGATGAACACCCCGGCCGGTTCCTGAAATACGCCCAATTGATTTTTAAAGCCCTGAAAATCGACGCCCGTTTTGCCGCCCACGCTGGCATCGACCTGGGCCAGCAGCGTGGTGGGCACCTGCACAAACCGGATGCCCCGCTTGTATAGCGCCGCCGCGAAGCCGCCCAAATCGGTGACCACGCCCCCGCCCACGTTCACCAGCACGGCGTGGCGGTCGGCGTGCTGCTCGGTGAGCTCGCACCACACGGCATCGCAGCTGGTCAGGGTTTTATACTCCTCCCCGGCCGGAATTTCGATGAGCTTATAATCGGTCGGCAGGGATTTTTCGAGCAGGGGCAAACACAGGCGGGTCGTGTTGCCGTCGGCCAGTACGAACACACGGCTCACGGCCGGGCGGTGCAGCAGTTCGCCCAGCGCGGGCAGGGCCTCGGGGCCGATGATGACAGAATTATCCATGGGGCAAAAGTCGGCACAAAAAATTGTGGCAAGCCAGTGGCCGTGCAACCTGCCGGCGAGGCAGCCGGTCAGAAGGGCCAGATGCTGTTTCCATCGTTTACCCCCTTCGTCATGGTCTGGTTTTCCTGCCTCGCGCGCCACTGCTTGCTGCTGGCCATTTTACTCGGTTTCAGCGCTTGTAAGAAAGAAGATGCCTCACCCGAAAACGCTACCCGCACGTTATTGACTGGGCGCTGGGAATTTGTGGAAAGCAGCGGCGGCTTCGCCGGAAAGACCTATGCCGCCGACCCGGCCCGGAAGCGTGAAATCATTTTCACCTCTGGCGGTCAAGCCATTGGCTTGCTCAATGGCCCAG
Source organism: Hymenobacter daeguensis (assembly GCF_054780555.1). Taxonomy (NCBI): domain Bacteria; kingdom Pseudomonadati; phylum Bacteroidota; class Cytophagia; order Cytophagales; family Hymenobacteraceae; genus Hymenobacter; species Hymenobacter daeguensis. The sequence continues at coordinate 155,730 of NZ_BAAGWC010000007.1, read as the reverse complement.
GCACCGCCACTGCGCCCTACTCCCTTCACCAGGCCGACGCCATTACGGGGACCAACAAGACTTTTCTCACCTGCAATGGCATCCCTGGCTTTTTCGCCAATGGCCCCATCGAAGTTTCCGCTACCGATTTCTGGCTGTCAGACAACGTCTACGATGGCTTCAGCCACCATTACGTCCGGCGCTAACGCTTTTTCTGTTCCCCCCATTTTCCTGCTCATGAAACGCCTTTTCCTGCCTTCCCTGCTTGCCGCTGCAGGCATCTCGCTGGCCAGCTGCAGCAAAGACCATTCTGCGCCCTCCGGCGAGGGCCTGGTGGGCACCTGGAAGCTGGTGGACCGGCAATGCTACTGCGTGCCGGCACCCACTCCCCACGAAACCGCGGTGTTTACGCCCACGGCTTTCGCATTCACGGCCAACGGCCAGCTCAAATCCAGCGGTACCTACGCCCCGGCCACGGTCAGCGTGTGCGGCATGGCGGGCTCCGGGCCGGGCCTGCGCCTCAGCAGCAACCAGCCCAATGTTGGCTCGCCCGAGGTGCAGTACACCCTCACCGGCAACCGGCTTATTCTGGACTACGGCGGCCCCTGCGATGCTCCGCGCGACACCTACGAGCGGGTGCAGTAGCACGCTAAATTGCGGGGGGCTATTGCGCACGAAGCCATAAGGCAATACCTTTCGGTTCTGCTTCTTTTTCTGTTCGTTACCACTCAACGAGCTATGCAAACACCCGCTTATTCACTGCTGCTGCTGAGCCTGTTGGCCGTCGGCAGCTGCAAATCTTCGCCTGCCAAGCCTGAGCCTGCTCCCAAGCCGGCCGTGGTGCCGCTTACCGGGGGCAACGACGAGCTGGCCAGGGCTCATGGGTATTGGGAGTGGCTGCAAAACGTTCGCATGAGCGGAACCATTACCCCTACCGAAACCGGTTTCACGCGTCAGCTCATTTTTAAAGCTGACGGCCACCTGGACATCTACCACAACCGCCAGCTAGTCCTCAAGCCATCCTTTGCGCTTCGCACCGGCCTGACTCATATCTGCGTCAGTCCCGTAGCCCAGCCCCTGGTCGAATATACCGCTGAGCCCCAGGTCCCCAACGACCCACTGCGGCGGTATCGGCTAAATTTTTCGGCCACCGATACGACGCTCACCATAACGGGCGAGTCGAATTGTGTTGATGGGGGTGCCGTAGAATATTATCGCTGGCACCACTTGTAGCCCCGCTACTACAGCCCCGGGCCCAGGTGGTTTACCACACCATCCAGCGGCCGGCCGTTCAGCACCTCGGTTTGCTTGCGGATGCTCTCAATGTGAATGAGCTTGTAGAGCTCAGCCACAAACTGCGGGTTCACGCGCAGCTTCTCGGCCCACTCGGGCCGCGTATTAAAGATTTCCTGCCACCGGTCAAATTGCAGGATTTTGACGTTGTTTTCCTTCTTGTATTCGGCCAGCTCTTCCACCAGCGCCATGCGGCGGGCCAGGGCTTCCACAATCTCGCGGTCGGCCACGTCCATTTTCAGGCGCAGCTCCTCCGCTTTGTTGAGGTAGTCGGCGTTGTCAGAGGAGCGGTAGCGGTACTTCAGCTCGCTCAGAATCTCGCCCAGACGCTGGGGCGTCACCTGCTGCTCGGCATCGCTCAGGGCATGGTCGGGGTCGGGGTGGGTTTCGATGATGAGGCCATCATAATCCAGGTCCAGCGCTTTCTGGGAAATGGGCAGCAGCAAATCGCGCCGCCCGCCGATGTGGCTGGGGTCGCAGATGAGCGGAATATGGGGGAAGCGCGTTTTCAGCTCGATGGGCAATATCCAGGTGGGCGCGTTGCGGTAGCGGCTGGGTGCAAACGTGCTGAATCCGCGATGAATAGCCGCCAAATCCGTAATTCCCGCCCGCTCCAGGCGCTCCAGCGCGCCGGCCCACAGGGCCACGTCGGGGTTCACGGGGTTTTTCACCATCACGGGCACGCCGGTGCCGGCCAGGGCATCGGCCAGCTCCTGCACCGCAAAGGGATTGACGGTAGTGCGGGCCCCAATCCAGAGCACGTCGATGCCGTGGGCCAGCGCCTCCTCTACGTGGCGCGGCGTAGCCACCTCAATGGCCGTCGGAATGCCGGTTTCGGCCTTCACGCGCTGCAGCCAGGGCAGTGCGGCCGCGCCCATGCCCTCAAACGAGCCCGGCCGGGTGCGCGGCTTCCAGATGCCGGCCCGAAACAAATCAATTTTTCCCAGCGCCTTCAGCCCGTGTGCCGTGGCCATTACCTGTTCTTCGGTTTCGGCCGAGCACGGCCCGGCGATGAGAATGGGCTGGCCCTTTTGAGCCAAAAGCCGGGTAAAGAACGTATTAGAGACAGTAGGCATTTCGAGCGCGCGTATGGCGGGGAATTTTCCCGGCGGAGTGGCCGGAAAGCAGGGCAAACGTAACTCGTTTCCCCGAAACGTTGTTTACCGATTACCTTCGCCGGCCCGTCGCATACGGTCCTGCTTCCCACCACAGAGCCCCTGCCCATGCCCTCCGCTTCTTCCATCCAAGCCCCACCCATCTCGTTCGAAGACACCCGCGTCGCCTTCGCGTCCAAGTCCGATGCGCAGCTGCGCAAAGTATATGCCCTGTTTGCGGCCATGAACAACGGCAGTCTGGTCAAAGTCGGCAGCGGCCTGATGAAAACGGCCCTGAAGTGGCACCTGCCCGGCACGAAGTTCCTCATCAAGCACAGCATCTTCGAGCAGTTCTGCGGCGGCGAAACCATTGCCGAATGCCGCCCCGTCACGGCCGAGCTGGGCAAGTACAACATCGGCACCATCCTCGACTACTCGGTGGAGGGCGAAGGCAGCGACCGAAGCTACGACCACACCCGCGACGAAATCCTCGCCACCATCGAAGAGGCTCATCGCTCCAGAAACATTCCCTTTTCGGTATTCAAAGTCACCGGTGTGGCCGACGTAGCCATTCTGGAAAAAATTCAGGCCGGCCAGCTGCTCACCGCCGCCGAAGAAGCCGCTCACAGCCGCGCTGTAGCGCGCGTGGAGGCCATTTGCGCCCGTGCCCATCAGCATGGCATCCGCCTGTTTATCGATGCCGAGGAAAGCTGGTTTCAGCACACCATCGACCTGCTGGCCTACGACATGATGGCCCGTTACAACCGCGAGAAGGCCATTGTCTGGAACACGTACCAGCTCTACCGCCACGACCGCCTCGACGCCCTCAAAGCCGCCCACGATGCCGCTGCCGAAGCCGGCTACTACATCGGGGCCAAGCTGGTGCGCGGCGCCTACATGGAAAAAGAAGCCCGCGTAGCCAGGCAGCGCGGCTACCAAAACCCCATCAACCCCACCAAACAGGCCACCGACGACCTCTACGACGAAGCCCTGCGCTACTGCGTGCAGCATATTGACCGCATCAGCATTTGCGCCGGCACCCACAACGAGGCCAGTTCCCTCCTGCTCACGCAACTCATGCAGGAGGCCGGCCTCGCGCCCAGCGACCCGCGCATCTGGTTTGCCCAGCTCTACGGCATGAGCGACAACCTCACCTACAACCTCGCCAATGCCGGCTACAACACCGCCAAATATCTCCCCTACGGCCCGGTAGCCGCCGTGATGCCTTACCTGCTGCGCCGGGCCGATGAAAATACCGCTATTGCGGGCCAGAGCAGCCGTGAGTTTCTGCTCATTCAGAAAGAAATGCAGCGTCGGAAAAACAATTAATTCTGAAGGAAATCTGCGCTTGCAGAAACGGTAATTCTGAAGGAAATCCGTCGAAACAGTTGGCAGTAATTCTGTACATCTGAAGCCGGAATTTTGCACCTGAACAGGGCCGGAAATACCCGCTTTTTGGCATTAAAAAATGGCTTCGTAGAATTTAGGAACGATTGTGGTACGGTGCAAGCCGCTGGGCTGAAGATGAGTAGCGAAATCGTTGCAGCGATGTAGCATTACGCAACTAAAAATCACTAATTTTCAGCCCCCAAACGGTTTTTTGTTCACTTGTAACCCTGCCATGATTGGTCGTATTCGCACGTACTTAATTCGCTATTCCCGGCTACAAACCGGAACCGTCAGCTACCTCACCCTGGTGCAGGAAGCCGAGCTGGGGCTCAACCTGGAAATTTCACACGAGAAATCCCGGCTCAACGAAATGCTCGCTGAGATTTCACTGATTGAGCATGAGGCTGGCCGCCCACCCCTCAGCGCCCTCGTGAAAGTGCAGGGCTCGAAAGGCCAGGGCGACAATTTCTACAAGCTTTGCGAAAAGATGGGCATGGGCGAATGGCGCAGTCTGAAACAGGATGAGGACTTTCTGAAAAACCTCATTCGCGACTGCCGTGCCTTCTGGCGCGATGAGGCCAATTTCAAACAGTTTTCGGACGCTCTGTCCAACGACTAATTCTCGCGGTTATCATTCCGGAAACTGTCCCAACGGCCGTGCTGTAGCACGGCCGTTGGCATTTGTAGCTACTACCGACTTTTTGAATTATTGCTCAAAACGAGGATGAAATAGAATTCGGGCCTGACGTAACCCCTGCCGAACCGACCGCGTTAAGGGACACATATCGGCTGGAAGGCTGATTTCTTTTTCCACATTTACTATTCTTTCCCAATGAATACGAACGATTCGAACAACCCGCAAAATTCTGGTACCGGAGCTGGCGCTAATTATGGCACCAGCACCACCGGCACCGGCCTCGGCAACAGCACCGGCCTGAGCAATGAAGGCACCAGCTACAACGCTGGCACCGGCTCCACTTCCGGCACGGGTGTAAACTCGGCCTCGGGTGCTTCGGTAACCACTCCTACCAACAATGTTGACGGCGACGACTTCAGCGCCACGGCCAAAGGTGCTGCTATTGCCGGCACCCCCGGTGCCGTAGTAGGCCGCGCCATCGACGGCGTGCAGAACACGGCCGACAGCGCCGCTCACGCCGTAACCGGCGAGCCCTACCGCGACGGCAGCACGATGACCGGCATGTTCCGTGACCGGAGCAGCGCCGAGAAAGCATATCAGTCGCTGCACTCGCGCGGCTACGGCAAAGATGATGTGAACCTGCTCATGTCGGACGAAACCCGCAAAACCCATTTCGGTGACGACACCGCTCATACCGAACTCGGCGACAAAGCCATGGAAGGTGCCGGCGTAGGCTCGGCCATTGGTGGCACGGCGGGCGCTGTTATCGGTGCAATCGCGGCCATCGGTACTTCGGTAGCCCTGCCCGGTCTGGGCCTGATTATTGCCGGCCCGCTGGCAGCCGCTTTGGCTGGTGCCGGTGCCGGTGGCCTCACGGGCGGCCTGGTAGGTGCGCTGGTAGGCTCGGGCATCCCCGAAGAGCACGCGGCTGAGTACGAAAGCGGCATCAAGGATGGCGGCATTGTGATGGGCGTGAAGCCCCGCAACGAAGAAGACGCCAAGTATTTTGAAGACGAGTTCCGCCGCAACAACGGCGACAAAATCTACAAGTACTAGTCTGGTCCCGGGCTTCGGCCCGTAAGTCTGCAAAAAAGCCTTCTCCATCCGGGGAAGGCTTTTTTCTTGCAACCCTAAGCCGCTTCTTTGGGTTAGTAAACCGATGGCTAACCGACGCTTTACTGCGGGCACTTATTTCCTGCACCAAGGCGTTTTGAATCGTAGTAATGCGGCCCCGGATTGCCTCGTACTCTCCGTATATTTGATTTTCACTTCCCGTTTTCTTTTTTGCTGATGTCTTCTCCCCGCTTGAAAGTCGGGCTGTACGCTTTTTTGGTGACAGCCGTGTTTGTTCTGGCTTCCTACCGGCTCCTGCGCCGGTCCGACTCGGCGGTTCCGACGAAAGACCAGGTGCTGATTGGCACCATGCTGCAAGGCCTCACGGCTGCCCACTACCAGCCCGAGAAGGTTGACGACGTGTTTTCCAAGCGCGTTTTCGATTTGTATCTGAAGCACCTCGACTACCGCAAGCAGTTTCTGCTGGCTTCGGATGTGGAGCAGCTGCGCCGCTACCAGACCCGCATCGACGACGAGGTGAAGGCCGGCACCCATGAGTTCCTCGACCTCAGCACCAGGCTGATGGCCGACCGCACCAAGGAAATGCAGGGCCTCTACCGTGAGCTGCTGGCCAAGCCCTTCGATTTCACAGTGGATGAAACCTTCCAGACCGACTTCGAGAAAGCCAGCTTTCCCGCCGACAAGGCTGCCCAGCGCGAACTGTGGCGCAAGCTGCTGAAGTACGAAACCCTGAGCCGCGTTTCGGAAATGATGGAAGCCCAGGAGAAGGCCAAAGAAGCCAAACCCACCGGAGCCACCGCCGCCCCGGCTGCCGCCAACGCCTCGGCCCCCACCGAAGCCGAACCCGTCCGCACGCCTGCCCAGATGGAAGCCGAAGCCCGCAAGCGCGTGCTGAAATACTACGACGAGCAGTTCGAGGAAATCAACGACATCGACGCCAATGAGCGGCTGGCTACGTATGCCAACACCATTGCCAACACCTACGACCCGCACACCGAATATTTCGCGCCCAAGGCCAAGGAGGACTTCGACTACGAAATGACCGGCCGCTTCGAGGGCATCGGGGCCACGCTGAAGGAGAAGGATGGCCTGATTTACATCGAGGAAATCATTCCCGGCTCGGCTTCGGCCCGGCAGGGCGACTTGAAAAAAGGCGACGCCATTCTGCGTGTAGCCCAGGGCGCGGCTGAGCCGGTAAGCATTGAGGGCTGGCACACGGCGAAGGCGGTGACGCTGATTCGCGGCAAAAAAGGCTCGGAGGTGCGCCTCACGGTGAAAAAGCCCGATGGCAGCACCAAGATTATTCCCATTATCCGCGACGTGGTGGTAGTTGATGACAAGTACGCGCAGTCGTCGGTGATTACGGACAAGGGCCAGAAAATCGGCTACCTGCGCTTGCCCGGCTTCTATGCCGACTTCAACGACAACGGCGGCCGCAGCTCGTCGGATGACGTGAAGAAGGAACTGGCCAAGCTCACGGCCGAAGGCGTGAAAGGCCTGGTGATGGACCTGCGCTTCAACGGCGGCGGCTCGCTCAGCGATGCCGTATCGATGGCCGGCCTGTTCCTCGACAGTGGCCCGATGGTGCAGGTGCGCGACGGCCAGGGCCGCACGCAGGTGCTGACCGACAACGACCCCCGCGTGCAGTACAGCGGCCCGCTCGTGATTCTGGTGAACAAGTACAGCGCTTCGGCTTCCGAGATTCTGGCCGCTGCCATTCAGGACTACCACCGCGGCATCATCATGGGCTCGACCAGCACGTATGGCAAGGGCACCGTGCAGCGCATTTTCGACCTCGACGATGCCCTGCCGACAGAGCTGAACAGCATCAAGCCCATTGGTTCGCTGAAGCTCACCACTCAGAAATTCTACCGCGTGAACGGCGGCTCGACCCAGTTCAAGGGCGTGGCTTCGGACATTGTGGTGCCCGACCTCTACTCCTACCTCGACCAGGGCGAAAAAGAATCGGACTACCCGCTGAAATGGGATGAGATTCAGCCCGCTCGCTACCGCCCGTGGGCCGACGCGCCGAACCTGGAAAAGCTCCGCGCCAGCAGCAAAGCCCGCGTGGCCAACAACTCCAGCTTCAAGGTGATGGACGAGATGGTGAACAGCATGCGCAAGCGCAAGGACGAAACCACGGTGTCGCTGAAGCTCAGCGCCTACCGCGCCGAGCAGCTGCAGTCGAAAGCTATTTCGGACCGCTACGAAGCGGCGCAAAAAACGGCTACGGCCCTTATTTTCTCGCCTCTGTCTGCCGATGTGCGGGCCGTGAATGGCGATACGGTGAAAGTGAACCGGGCCGCTCGCTTCACCAAAGGCCTGAAAAAGGACATCACCATTGGCGAGGCCGTGGCCGTGATTCAGGACGAGATAAACAAATAATTTCTTGATTTGGCTGCTTGTTAGCGCCCTCGCTCTGATTGAGCGAGGGCGTTTTTTTTAGCTCAGCCACTCCTGTCAACCTCGTTAGTAAAACCACCTGTATCGGCCAGCACCCCATAGCCCAACCTTATGTGCGTAGTCATCTGACTATCAGCACTATTTTCTTTAGTAAAATTTGTCAATATTTTTAGTAAATCAGAAACTAAAAGCCAGCGCGAATGTGTTTACTTGGCATGACTACGAAAGAGGAAACCCGCATCATTCCGCTCAACCCGCAGGTAGCAGCTATCGGCGACGAGCAACAGCAGAAATTGGCTGACGAAAACTGGCGCAAGTCGATTCCGGCGCAGGTTTTCCTCAACTATTTCTTTGCCATCAACTACCACATTCAGGAAAGCGAGGACGTGCTGGGCGGCTTGCAGAACCTGCCGTTTTTCCGCAGCCACACGGCTGAGTTGAGCGACGCCGATGCTGCCGCCATTACCAAGCTGCTGCACGCCAGCTGGAGCACGGAGTATGCGCTACGCGCCACGGCCGAGCTGGGCGATGAGAATTTTCTGCGCAACGCGCTGCACTGGACGTTTCCGCAGGCGTACCACACCATCTGGTCGGGGTTACAGGCATTTCTGTACACTATCGGCGTGCATTCCAACAACAGTCAGCTCATTCACCGCGAGGTGGGCCGGCTGGTGGTGAAAAGCGCCTATCCGCGGCCGGTTTCGTTTTACGCGGCCGGGGCCTATGGCGACTTCAGCATTCACCGCCTGCCGCTGGCAGGCTACAAGGCCGGGCTGCACATTGCCAGCAAGGAGATTGACGCGCAGGCGCAGATTGGCCAGTTCCTCCGCACTACCCGCAAGATGAAAGCGCAGTGGACCCGTGCCCAAGTGCAGGCCAACCCGAACACGGCCATCCGCAGCCAGAAAACCGGGCGTCCGCTCGACAAATGGACGGCTTCGCACTGGCAGCAGATTACCTGGCGCCTGGGCTATACCACCATTTTCGACTTGCTGGGCCGCCTGCGCATCTCGCAAACCAGCCGCGAGATTGAGCGCTACGTGGAGGCCGACATTGACTTCCGCCTTTTCCACGCCTCGCTGCTCAACATTGTGAGCTACCTCAACGGCATCCACGAAACGTATGTGGCCAAGGCCCTGGGCCTGGAGCGCTACCGCCAGCTGGTGGCCGAATTGCCGGTGCATTTGCAGGCCGGCTTCGTGCAGGAACGGCTGCGCACCCGCGTCGAGCCGGTGCTGGCCCCCACGCCGCCGAGCGCACCGGCCCTCAACGCCGAGGCTCCGCAGTACCGTATGGCGGCCTAAGGCCATTGATTTTGGGCATGGAAAGCCGCTTCGGTTTCGGAGCGGCTTTTTCGTGCCGTACTTTTGCGGTTCACTTCAAATTTTACTGCGCACTTCTTCGCTCAGGCCAAGAAGATGATTTGCCGAAGGAATGGTCCACAAAGCCTGTGGCATCTGAAAAAGCCGAGCGAATCCGTGGTTCAGATTATTTATGCAACACCTTAGCGAACAGGAAATTCAGCGCCGCCAGAAACTTGAAGAGCTGGAAAAGCTGGGCATCGAGGCCTATCCGTCGGAATTGTTTGACGTGACGTTTTATGCCAAGGAAATTCACGACAACTACCACCCGGAGCTGAACAATTTCCAGGAAGTGGCCCTGGCCGGCCGGCTGATGTCGTCGCGGGTGATGGGCAAAGCCTCGTTTGCGGAGCTGATGGATACTTCGGGCCGCATTCAGCTCTACATCAACCGGGATGAAATTTGCCCCGGTGAGGACAAGACGCTATACAACGTCGTGTTTAAGAAGCTGCTCGATTTGGGCGACTTCATCGGCGTGAAAGGCCACGTGTTTAAGACGCAGGTAGGCGAAACCTCGGTGCACGTCACGGAACTGAAGCTGCTCTCGAAAGCCCTGCGCCCGCTGCCCGTGGTGAAAACCCACAAGGATGAAGCCACCGGCGAGGTGACCACCTACGACGCCTTCACCGACCCCGAGCAGCGCTACCGGCAGCGCTACGTGGACCTGGTGGTGAACCCGCATGTGCGCGACACCTTCATCAAGCGCACGCAGCTGGTGCAGTCGATGCGGAATTTCCTCAACGACAAGGGCTACCTGGAGGTGGAAACGCCGATTCTGCAGCCGCTCTACGGCGGCGCGGCGGCCCGGCCCTTCACCACGCACCACAACACGCTGGACATGACGCTGTACCTGCGCATCGCCAACGAGCTGTACCTCAAGCGCCTGATTGTGGGCGGCTTCGATGGTGTGTACGAGTTCAGCAAGGACTTCCGCAACGAAGGCATGTCGCGCTTCCACAACCCCGAGTTCACCCAGATGGAACTGTACGTAGCCTACAAGGACTACGCCTGGATGATGGACCTGGTGGAGGAAATGGTGGAGCGCGTAGCCATGGCCCTGCACGGCAAGACCGAAGTGCAGGTGGGCCAGAATGTCATCAACTTCCAGCGTCCCTGGCAGCGCTACACCATGTTCGAGGCCATTGAGAAATACACGGGCAAGGCCATCGGTGAGATGGACGAGGCCGCCCTGCGCGAAACCGCGCAGGAGCTGAACGTGCACCTCGACCCCAGCATGGGCAAGGCCAAAATCATCGACGAGATTTTCGGCGAGCACGTCGAGCCCAAGCTCATCCAGCCTACGTTCATCACCGACTACCCGGTGGAAATGTCGCCGCTGGCCAAAAAGCACCGCGACCGGCCCGGCATGGTGGAGCGCTTCGAAGCCATCTGCAACGGCAAGGAAATCTGCAACGCCTTCTCGGAGCTAAACGACCCCATCGACCAGCGCAAGCGCTTCGAGGACCAGCTGGAGCTGGGCAAACGCGGCGACACGGAGGCTATGGTGCTCGACGACGACTTCCTGCGCGCGCTGGAGTACGGCATGCCGCCCACGGCCGGCCTGGGCATCGGCATCGACCGCCTGAGCATGATTATGACCAACTCGCACTCCATTCAGGACGTGCTGTTCTTCCCGCAGATGAAGCCGGAGAACGTGCAGAAAGAAAAACAGGAGGAGAAATAGACCTCGCATCTGTCATCCTGAGCGGAGCGAAGGACCTAATCACGGCTGAATGGCTTATGCTAACGTGATAAGGTCCTTCGCTGCGCTCAGGATGACAGGCGATTGATGGAAGTATAAAATCAGAAAAGCCCCACACGAAATGTCGTGCGGGGCTTTTCTTTTTACAACCTCCTTACCCTTCAAACCGTCGTTTTTACGAGAAGCTTGCGATGGAACGTCTGATTTTACTACCTGATTGTTTGACCAATTTCAGTAGAAGCTCCTACGGCCGGCAATTTTACTGGTAATTCGTTTCGGCCTTCTTTCAAGGCGATTGTAGGGAATTTTACGCAGGTGCTGATGAGTGGGTTACAGCTGGCGCAAAAATATTTTTGAAGCTTACATATTGGGCTGGTGGCGGGTATCGTCGCCGAAGCCGTCATAGTCCGGGTTATCCTCATTGTGGGTGTGGGCGGTGGAGGGCGTGCCGCTCAGGCCCTGGAGGAGGCGGTCGGCGGCCTGTTTGTCTTCGCTCACGGCGGCATCGGAGTTGGTGTGGCCGGGAGCCTCGCCTTTCACTTTGGCGAGGGTGTCTTTGGCCAGCTTGCTGAGGTCGCCGCCCCACTTGGCGGCCGACTTGCGCAGGCTGGCGCGGGTGTCGTCGCCGGTTTCGGGAGCCAGCAGCAGGCCGGCCACAATGCCGGCGGTAGCCCCGGCGATGAGCGAGAAAATGACTTTGCCTTTGTCGTCTTTCATGGTGTTGGGCTTTGCAGGAAAATGGAGGAATGTAACTATTCGATAACGGTGAAACCGCCCTTGTGGTTGGGGCACGAAAAAGCCCCGCACCATCAGGTGCGGGGCTGTTCTGTAATCAGGTCAAAGCCGGCTTACAAATCGTTCAGCATCTTGGTGATTTCGGCTTTGCCTTTGCCAAGCTTGTCCTGCAGCTTGCCCACCAGCTCGTCGCCTTTGCCTTCGGTGTAGGTCAGGTCTTCGTCGGTGAGTTGCGCGTACTGCTGCTTCAGCTTGCCTTTGATTTCGTCCCAGCTGCCTTTCAGTTTCAGGCTGCTGCCGGGCAGGGTCACGCCGAGGTCTTCGAGCTTGCCGGCGTATTCTTTGAATTTAGCTTCGAGGTCCGAACCCAGCTTCGTGGCCTGCTCGCCGAGCTGGCTGCTGTATTTGGTGGCAGCGCCTTTCCAGTTTTCGCGGGTGGCCGAGCCTTTGTCCGGGGCCAACAGGATGCCGGCAATGATGCCCGCGCCGGCACCGGCGAGAGCAGCGAGGAGAATTTTACCGGCGTTGTTGTCTTCTTCGTGGTACGACATGGTAATGGGGTAATGAAGGGTGAAAGGGTGTTGAAAGATTGGCTAGAGGGAGCGCCGGGCCAGATTAGCACCCGGCAGGGTGTCTGGGCGGCGGTTGTTCTGGCTGACTATACGGCAGGCACTGCCAGGGGTTGAGCTTGCGGGTAAATTTTCCGTAATCGGCTATATCCCGGCCTTCCGGGGTTTCTATGGTGAAGGCTATTTAAGCTGGTCGGCGTAGATTCGCCCTTCACCCACCCCGGCTCTACATGAAAGCATCCTGGATTCTGGGCGCAGCCCTGCTGCTGGCCGGTGCCTGCCAGCGCCACGCCGTGCCCACGGCCACTACCGACTGCATCGACCCCAGCAAAATCAACCCGCAGGGCATCTGCACCATGGAATACAACCCCGTGTGCGGCTGCGACGGCATGACCTACGCCAACCCCTGCGCCGCCGCCAACGCCGGCGTGCGCCGCACCACGCCCGGCCCCTGCACGGGCGGCAAGTAACCCCCGCCATGTCGGCCAAAGCCCGCTACCACGACTTCTGCCGCGCCGCGCCCGATGTGCCGGTATTTGCCCAACCGTGGTACCTAGATGCCTGCGCCGAAGGCGGCAGCTGGGACGTGGTGCTGGCCGAGGAAAAAGGCCGGGTAGTGGCGGCACTGCCGTATTTCTACAAGCAGAAAGGCCCGTTTCGCTACGTCACGATGCCGCTCTTCCTGAAATGGCTGGGGCCGTACGTGCTGCCCGAGTTCCGGGGCCGGCTGCCGAAGGAGCACGAGCTGCTGCAGCTGCTGCTGGCGCAGCTGCCGGAGTTTGCAGCCTTCAAGCAGAATTTCTACCCCACGGCCACCAACTGGCTGCCATTCTACTGGGGGAAATTCCGGCAGACTACTTTCTACACCTACCGCCTGCACCGGCTGCGCCGCCTGGCAGAGGTAGAGGCGGGCCTGAGCACCGGCATCCGGCGCGACATTCGGCTGGCCCGGCAGAAGGTGCGCGTGGCGCACGACCTGCCGCTGAGCACCTTTTACCAGGTGAACCAGCTCAGCTTCACGCGGCAGGGCTTGCCCGCGCCGTATTCCGAAGCGCAGTTCCGGCGGCTCGATGCGGCGCTGGTGGCCCGGCAGGCCCGGCAGCTGTTCTTTGCCGTGGATGAGCAGGGCCGGGTGCATTCGGTGGCGTACCTGATTTGGGATGCCACCACGGCCTACTACCTGCTGGCCGGCGACGACCCGGCCCTGCGGGCCAGCGGCGCGGGCGTGCTGCTGGCCTGGGAGTGCATTCGCTACGCCAGCGAAGTGCTGCGACTCGATTGCTTCGATTTCGAGGGCAGCATGCTGCCGGGCGTGGAGCGCATCCGGGTGCGGTTTGGGGCGGTGCAGACGCCGTATTTTTTTGTCTGGAAGTATAATTCACGGCTTTTTGAGCTGTTAGAAAAGCTGAAGCCGTAGAGCACCTGCCAGCCGAAGAAACGTCGAAGCTGTTTAGAAAGTCAAAATCGTCTGTCATCCTTCGCTGCGCTCAGGATGACAGACGTGTGGGCAAATCAGCCTTTCTAAACAGCTTCGTCGTTTTCAACGGCGTTTCATTCCGGGTGACGGCCCATTAACGCAACCTATTCCCAATCTCACCAACCCATGAGCGAAAAACGCTATATCCTCAACCCCTCCCCTTTCATTGTACCCACCACCGACGGCAAGCTCATTGAAGAGCATGTGGGCGGGGCCAGCACCGGCACCTCGGCCTACAGCCTGGCCCACATGGTGGCCCCGCCGCACTGGAGCGAACCGCACCAGACGCCCAGCTTCGATGAAATCACCATCGTGGTGCGCGGCCGGAAGCGGTTTGAGATTGACGGCGACGTGGTGGAGCTGCACGCCGGGCAGGCCCTGCTGATTAAGGGCGGGGCGCGGGTGCGCTACTCCAATCCGTTTGGGGAAGAGTGCGAGTACTGGTCGATTTGCGTGCCGGCCTTCAGCCCCGATACGGTGAACCGGGAGGCCGAATAATTTCTGATTCACCCCCCTTACTTTTAGCCGCATGGACCAGCGCATCATCAACCTCTTCGACGAATACACCCACGCCCCGCTCACCCGTAAGGAGTTTATGGAGCGGCTCATTAAGCTAGCCGGCGGCACGGCCCTGGCCCTCACGGCGCTGTCGGTGCTGGAGCCGGGCTATGCGGCGGCGGCCACCGTAGCGCCCGAAGCCGACGACCTGGACACCGAAGACGTGAGCTGGCCCGGCGATGGCGCCACGGTGCGCGGCTACCTGGCCAAGCCGAAGAGCAGGAAAAAGCGCGGGGCCGTGGTGGTCATTCACGAAAACCGGGGCCTCACGCCGCACATTAAGGATGTAACGCGGCGCGTGGCGCAGGCCGGCTATCTGGCACTGGGTGTCGATGCGCTGTCGGTAGTAGGTGGCACGCCGGCCGATGAAGACAAAGGCCGGGAGCTGATTGGCCAGCTCGATGCCACCAAAAACCTCAACAACTACCTCGCGGCCCTCGCCTACCTGCGCGGCCGGGCCGACTGCAACGGCCGCACCGCGGCCGTGGGCTTCTGCTGGGGCGGCGGCCTGGCCAACCAGCTGGCCGTGCACGACCCCAAGCTGGACGCGGCCGTGGCGTACTACGGCCAGCAGCCCAAAGCCGAGGACGTACCCAAAATCAAAGCCGCCGTGATGCTGCACTACGGCGGCCTCGACCAGCGCATCAACGCCGGCATTCCGGCCTACGAAGCGGCCCTGAAAGCGGCCGGCACCAAGTACGAGCTGTACGTGTACGAAGGCGTGAACCACGCGTTCAACAACGACACCTCGCCGGCCCGCTACAACGCCGAAGCCGCCAGGCTGGCCTGGGAGCGCACGCTGCGCCTTTTCAAGGAAAAACTGGGATAGCCAGACAACCGAGCGGCATTGGGTGGCATCTTTGCAGTGTCCATCCGCTTCCCATGTCTGCTAAAAAAGTATCCGTTTTGCTGGTTGCGCTGCTGCTCAAAGCCGTCAGCGGCCGGGCGCAAACGACGAGCCCGCCGCCTCGCGACCCTGACTACCAGCAGGTGAGCGTGCCGGTGCCCCGGGCCGTGTCGCTGGTGTCGGATGTGGCCAGCGTGCTGTTCTCGCGCGATGATGACGGCAAGGACAAGGTGCAGGCCCTGCTGGACCGGCGCAAGGAGCGGTCGGAAAAACGCGACCACAGCCTCCGGTTCAGCATTCCGAAGAACGGCCTGACCCGCACGCTGGGGCTGGTGGAATAAGAAATGATGCCGGGCCAACCGGTCATTAGAGGCAATAAGTCCGGAAAGTGGGCGGGCTGGTCGGGATTTCCGGCTGGCCCGTCCACCTTTTTATTTCCGGGCCAGTTGTGGCCGATGCTTTGCAAATACCTTGGCAGGACGATTCGATTCCCACAGCCGGAGCCCGCTGCCTGCAGCCGTCAGGCTCCAACCGTTTTTCTCTCCCCTCACTTCACTGCTTCAGAAACCATGAAAACCACTTTGTTTTCCATCCTCGCCGCTGCTACGCTGTTCGTCTCCACGCCTTCGATGGCCGCTGCTCCGGCTGCTTTTCCGCTCGATAACCGCAACCCCTACGACCGGCTGAATGACCGCAACGATAAGGATTTCAACTACGGCTTCGACAAGCGCCACCGCGTGACGCCCCAGGAACGCGCCCGCTGGGAAGCTGCATACCGCAATGACCGCCGCGACGACCGCCGCGACGACCGGTTCGACGACCGCAACAGCCGCGATTTCAACTACGGCTTCGACAAAGGCCACCGGGTAACGGCCCAGGAGCGTGCGCGCTGGGAAGCCGCCCACCGCTACGACGGCCACCGCTAATGCCACCGGGAGCCGGGCAATAAGGCCCGGCCCCCCTGGCTCCGGGCCACTCATCCACTACTTGTTGGGTTTGGTCGATGATTCGCCTGTCTCGGTCCACCTTCCTTTTCAGCACCTGCTTTCGGTAGCAGGTTTGCACTCATGCTGGCTGACCGGCACGCTTTGATTTGCTGAAACGAGCAGCCGCCAGCCATCCCCCCAATTTTCAGTACCCTTCACCCCAAAAGCGCTATGAAAACCGCCCTTTTCTCCATCCTTGCTGCCGCTAGCCTGCTGACGGCCAGCGCATCGGCCGCCACGCCTGCCTTGCCGGGCCCCGAGCTCCGCACCGAGCAGCAAAACCCCAACGACCGGTTCAACGACCGCAACAGCAGGGATTTCAACTACGGCTTCGACAAAAACCATAAAGTGACGCCGGACGAGCGCAAGCGCTGGGAAGAGGCCCACAAAAATGACCTCAGGGACGACCGCAAAGACTACAAAAATGAGCGCAAAGACGAGCGCAAGGACCGCCGGGAAGACATGAAAGACGCTCGCAAAGACGAGCGCAAAGACAAAGACTTCAATTACGGCTTCGACAAAAACCACAAGGTGACGCCCCAGGAGCGCGCCCGTTGGGAAGAAGCTCATCGGAATGACCGCCACTAACGTATGCTCCCCGGGGCTCATCGCCTGAGTCCCGGGACTTTAGGCTCCCATTTTCTCACTTTTCCCATCCAACTCAATGAAAGCTTCTTTTTTGACCCTGCTGGCCGCTTTTGCCCTCACCATCGGAACGGCTGCGGCCCAGGCGCCTGAGGGCGGGATGCCGGGCGGCGGCTACGGCCGCATGCAAGGCAACCCCGAAGAGATGGCCAAGCGCCAGACCGAGCGCATGACCCAGGAGCTGGGCCTGAACGCCGACCAGGCCGCCAAGGTGCAGCAAATTCAGACCGCCCGCGCCCAGGAAATGCAGGCCATGCGCGGCCAGGCCGGCGGCGACCGCGACAAGATGCGCGAGCAAATGCAGGCCAGCCGCGCCAAATACGACGCGCAATACAAAGAAGTGCTGACCGCCGACCAGTACACCAAGTACACCAGCATGCAGGCCAACCGCATGAACCGCGGCGGTGGCCCCGGCATGGGCGGCCCCGGTCCTGATGCCAACATCGACAAGATGAAAGCCAAAACCAAGGACGGCGATAAAATCAAAGCCAAGGAAGACAAGGTGAAAGTGAAGGCAGATGGCGTAAAGACCAAAGCCGAGAACTAACCACCTGCCGCTCAATCGGAAAGCAAAAGCTCTGGCCATTCGGCCGGGGCTTTTTGCGTTTGCAGGCAATGGGCTGGCTTAACCAGCTGCTGCCATTGGCCCCGTCAGCTTGTCCGGCGTGATGGGCAGCTCGCGCACGCGGCGGCCGGTGGCGTGATACACGGCATTGGCCACCGCCGCCGGGAAACCGACCAAACCGATTTCGCCCAACCCTTTGGCGCCCACGGGGTCGAGCAGATAATCGGGCTGGTTGATGAATTCGACTTCGACTTCGGGCACGTCGGCGCTGACGGGGACGTGGTATTCGGCCAGGTCGTGGTTCAGGATGCGGCCGTAGCGGTGGTCGATTTGCGCACTTTCCATCAGCGCAATGCCGATGCCCCACACCACCGAGCCCAGCACCTGGCTGCGGGCCGTTTTGGCGTTGAGCACGGTGCCCGCATCCACCACCGACACCACGCGGCTCACGCGCACGGCGCGGGTGAGCGGGTGCACCTCCACTTCCACAAAGCTGGCACAGAAGGACTTGCCGGAATAGCTCTCCATCTCCGGCGACTTATCGGCTTTCTGCGTCGTTTCCAGCGCGGGCAGCTGGTGCTGCTTCAGCACCTCGCCGTAGCTCAGGCGTCGCCCCTTCCTGCGCGTCGATACCACAAAGCCGTTTTCGGTGGTCAGGTCTTCCGGCCCGGTTTTGCCCAGCGGGCTGCCGGGTAGTCGAACGGCCAGGTCGAGCAGCTGTTTTTTCAGTGCCGCGCACACCTCATGCACCGCCGAGCCCACCGACGTAGCCGTATGCGAACCCGCCTGCAGCGGCGCTTCCGGCAATGATGAGTCGCCCAGCTCGAAGCGAATGCTGGCGGCCGGCACGCCGCTGGCATCGGCCGCAATCTGGGTCATGATGGTGGCGGTGCCGGGGCCGGTGTCGGCAGTGGCGCTTTGCACCAGCAGGGTGCCGTCGGGCAGCAGGCGGGCGCGGGCCGTGGCGGCGCTGCGCTCGGCTTTGTAGATGCCGGTGGCCATGCCCCAGCCCAGCAGGTGGCCGTCGGGGGTGCGCATGGAGCCGGGCGCGGCGGTGCGCTTGTGCCAGCCGAACAGCGTGGCGCCGCGCTCGTAGCATTCGCGCAGGTGCTTGCTGCTCCAGGGCTTGTCGTTTTCGGGGTCGCGGGCGGCGTAGTTTTTCAGGCGCAGGGCCAGCGGGTCCATGTTCAGAGCCACGGCCAGCTCGTCCATCGCGCTTTCCAGGGCAAAAGAGCCGCTGGTTTCGCCGGGGCCGCGCGTCCAGCAGGGCGTGCTCAGGTCGAGGGGCACGAGGCGGTAGCTGATGTTGAGGTTGGGCACCGCGTAGGCCGTTTTGGTGGGGTGCACGATGCGCTCGGCAAACTGCTCGTGCTGCGAGGTGCTGCCGTAAGCCTGGTGCGTGATGCCGACCAGCGTGCCATCGGCCGTGGCCCCGATGCCGATTTTCTGAATGGACTGCGGCCGGTAGCCCACCATGTTGTACTCGTGGTCGCGGCGGCCCATCACTTTCACCGGCCGGCCCAGCTTCCTGGCGGCGATGATGGCGGCCATCTCGGGCGGCCAGATGCGCGACGAGCCCCCAAACGCCCCGCCCACGAACGGCGAATGCACCTGCACACTGTCGGCTGGCAGCTGCCACATGCGCATCAGGTCGCCCTGCGCCAGCTTCGGGCCCTGGGTTTTGTTGTAAACCGTTAGCTTTTCGCCTTCCCACAGCGCAACGGCGGCATGCATTTCCATCGGGTTGTGCACCTGCATGGGCGTGCGGTATTCCTGCTCCACGCGCACCGGGGCCGTTTTGTAGGCATCGGGCTGGCCACGCAGGTAGCTGGCTTCCTGCCTGGGTGCTACGTTTCGGGCAAGATGCCGGGCCAGGTTGGTTTTGTGCGCGGCCACCTCATACTCCACCCGAACCAATGACGCGGCGTAGTGCGCCTGCTCCAGCGTTTCGGCCACGGCCAGGGCCACGGGCTGGTTGCTGAACTGAACCTGGTCGTCGTAAAAAACCCGGAATTCCTGGCCTTCCACCCGAGGGTTTTTATTGGTTTGGGGGCTTTGGTAGCCGGGGGCTTTGGGCGCGTTCAGGTGTGAGACGATGGCCAGCACGCCGGGGGCTTGTTCGGCCGCGGCAGTGTCCAGCCACTTGATGCGGCCCCTGGCAATATCACTGGTTACCAGCACGCCGTGCACACAGTTGGGCACCGCGTGCTCGGCGGCGTAGCGGGCCTGGCCGGTCACTTTCAGGCGCCCATCGACGCGGCTGCGTGGCTCGCCGATGGCTGCGGAAGGCGGGGGCAGGTGGTTTTCCATGGAGCGGTGGCGAGGGTCCGCCACTTTACGGCCGGTGAAATGGGTGCGTTGCAACCGTGCAGCTTTAACACACGGGGCAGATGACGGGACGCGAAGTGCCGCGTTGCTACATGCCACTGGCGGGTTTCTGCCACAAAAAAAGCGGCTACCCCTGCCTCAGGAGTAGCCGCTTGTGCGACAAAGGAAACCACCTGCTGCCTTACAGCGTGCGGTGCGCCCGGCTCCTAGTGTGGGGCGTGGCGCTGCGCCGCGCCGTGGGCTTGTGCTTGAACAGGCCGAAGAAGCCCGACTTCTGGCTGCTGTGGCCCCGGTAGTAGCGGTACACCGGCACGTAGTTGCCGGCCATGGGCTTGCGCCGGTGAATGGGCCGCGACGTAGCAGCCGCTGCCGAAGCGGCGTAGGTTTCGGCACTCGCAAAACCCAGCAGGAGGAAGAACAACAAAGCGGTACGCAGCATACAAAAAGGTGTGAATGGTGGCACGTTTCGAACGGCGGTTTTCGCCATCGGTAGCGGCTTGCTACTGCATTACTAACTCCACAAACCGCAGAATTATTACATCGGGCGGGTTTTTACTCGCCCATTCCGTCGCCCCAATCGACCAATCCGCTACCTGGACGGCTGAAAATGAGTTAGTAAAAGGCCGGAGATATTTTTCCGCTTTTTTCGAAATAAGCAGCAGATTAACTGTCATTTGCCGCGTTAGCGGCCGAGCTGGTTAGCACTTATGCCATTATTTATTGAATAATAAAGCTGGTTATTATTCCTATTCCATTTGCGTTTCCCCAGCCGTAGCGCAGCCCGGCATGGCGGCCCGGCGGCAGGCCCGCCGCCCGACGCGCTACGCGGCCATTGCCACCCGCTTCCGGGCTTCGGCAATGGCCGGCGCATGGGCGGCGGCCCAGTTGCCCAGCTGAATAACGGCCCCCAGCAGGCCCTGGCCCAGCTCCGTGAGCTCGTATTCCACGCGCGGCGGCACCTGCGCATACACGGTGCGCGCCACCAGCCCATCGGATTCCAGCGCGCGGAGCGTGACGGTGAGCATGCGCTGCGAAATACCGTCGATGCGCTTGCGCAGCTCGTTGAAGCGCAGGCTCTCGGTGCTGCCCAGGTGCAGAATGGACA
The DNA here is from genome assembly GCF_054780555.1 of Hymenobacter daeguensis. Classification (NCBI taxonomy): domain Bacteria; kingdom Pseudomonadati; phylum Bacteroidota; class Cytophagia; order Cytophagales; family Hymenobacteraceae; genus Hymenobacter; species Hymenobacter daeguensis. The sequence goes on along the minus strand of NZ_BAAGWC010000007.1, from coordinate 134,983 downwards.
GCAACGACCATTTGTCGCCGATGCGGTCCAGGATGTCGCGCACCGGGCACAGGCCGAAGCCATCGGCGGGCACAGTAATGATTTTCCTGGCCGCCGCCTGAATTTTAGTGGGCTGATTGTCAGCAGTAGTTACCTCCATGTGCCTTAAGCAGAAATAAATGCCTTCTTGCGCCGGGGCAGAAGAGCCGAATACCTTTGAGTTACCAAAAGTAACCATTGGTCCTTAAACCTCCAACTGTATGATTGCCATCACCGGCGCCACCGGCCACCTCGGCCTCGCCACCATCAAAGCCCTCGCGGCCCAAATTGCCCCTTCCGAAATCGTGGCCGTTGTGCGCGACCCGCAGAAAGCCGCCAACACGCTCCCGCAAGGCGTGGCCGTGCGCCAGGGCGACTACAACGACCCGGCCGCGCTGCTCACCGCCTTCCAGGGCGTTGAAACGGTACTGCTCATTTCCACCAGTGAGCTGGAATACGAAGCCCGGCTGCGCGAGCACAAGAACGTGATTGACGCCGCCAAGCAGGCCGGCGTGCGCCACCTCATCTACACCAGCGTGGTGAATCCGTCGCCGGAATCAGCTTTCGGTGCCTCGCCCAGCCACTTTGCTACCGAGGAATACCTGAAATCCTCGGGCCTCGCCTACACTATTTTCCGCAACACGCTCTACCTCGACATCATCCCGATGCTGGTGGGCGAAGGCACGCTGCCCAGCGGCAAGCTCTACTCCTCGGCCGGCGATGGCAAGGTGAGCTACGCCCTGCGCGAAGAAATTGCCCAGGCCCTGGCCAACGTGCTGACCTCCGAAGGCCACGACAATCAGATTTACGACATCGCACCCGGCCCCGCTTATTCCTTCCAGGATATTGCCTCCGGCCTGAGCGAGGTAACCGGCCAACCCGTGGAATACGCGCCCGTTTCGGACGAGGAAATTGCGGCCAGCCTGCGCGAGCACCAGGTGCCGGAGCCGTTCATCAACCTGCTGCTGGGCATGAGCAAGGCCATGAAGGAGGGTGAATTTGATGCCGCCAGCGGCACGTTTGAGCAGCTGCTGGGCCGCAAGCCAACGGATTTGAAAACCTATCTGGCGGGCGTGTACGGGAAGTAATTCCGGTTGCGGCCAGTTGCAGAGGCACCCCGGCGGGCCGCGTGGTTGCGGTGGGCCGGGGTGTCTTTTTTTGCGCTGTTGGCGCAAGTTTAGCCCTAAGCAACAGAATATTTGTAGCGTTTTTTCAGAAAGTTACTAATAACGCTACGGATGTGTAGCGTTATTAGTAACTTTCTGGAAAAACGCTACAAATCCTTCCGCCTGCCTATGCCCCGCCGCCGTATTTCCACCGAAAGCCCGATTGGGGCCGTGCGCCGCTACTTTGGCCTCAGCCAGGAGGAACTGGCCCTGTTTCTGGAGGTGAGCCGGGCCATTGTCAGCCACATCGAGGCCGGCCGCCGCGACCTCACCGTGGCCCTGCGCCTCCGGCTACTGCCCCTGACCCGGCACCTGCCGGCCCCGCCGCTGCTGGTGCCCGACCACGAGCCGCTCCCCGCCACGGCCCCCGCCCCCGAGGCCGCGCCGCTGGAGCTCCGCCGCAAAGTGTGTCTGCACCGAGCCGCCAGCTTGCGCCTCGAGCTCGGCAAGCTCACGGCCCGCGCCGTGTACGCCAGCCGCTGGCAGCAGGCCTTGCCCACCATCCTCACCGACCTTGAAACTGCCGCCGCCCTCCTCCCCCCCCTGCCGGAAGAGGAGGACCCGGGGGCCTCCGTGCGGCGGTGGCTGCCCAGCTTCACCCGCCGCTTCAAGCCCAGCCACGCCGCCCAGTATCACTTGCTCCGCCTGCAAGCCGAAGCCTATGAAACCGAAGCCGCCGCGCTGGCGGAGCTGCTGGCCGGTTCGACTGCTAAGGGCGAATAGCTGGCGCACGTCCGCGACGCGCTGCCGACTGGTTGCTACTTTTACCGCGTCGCGCGGGGGTACGCCCCCAGCCCTACCGAGATTCTTTGTAAAAAGACGAGGCCCCAAACCGCCTGGCAGCAGTTGGGGCCTCAGAAGTTGGGGGTTATTTGACAACCCTTCACTTCCAGCAAGAATGAAGAAGGAGCGCGCGATGAAACTACTACAAGCGGCTGGCAAAGCTATTTTGTTGGGAGCGGCTAGCGGAATCGGAAAGGCCCTGGTGGCCCTACTGCTTTCGCTTCTACTCCGGTAGTTGGTAAGGGAGTTTGGCCCAGGGCCGGGCTCCCTTATTTTTTACCTGCCCCAAAGATAAGCGGCCGGAGTGGTTGTGTAACGCTACTTATGCGTGCAAGGTTCGTAGGCTGAACAATCCCATCAGGTGCTACTTTCGGAGCATAATCTTAGAAATGCTATACCGGAACCTAAAGCTACGACATGAGAAATAATAGTGAAGGCATGGTTGAAATCATCGGCTCACAGAAAGTTGCTGCCAATTCTTACTCATGCGAAGCTATAATTGAGTTAAAAAGAGAATTCATTAAATTACGCTTTAGCGTAACTGAGATTGGCTACATGATGCTGAAAAAGCTGCTATCATTTCAGCCTTTTGAGAATATATCAGCTGGCATTTACCGCTACTATTTCTCTGGCAGTTACAGATTCCTAGGTGACGACCAAGTATTCGCGTCAATTAGAATAGAGCAAGGTCGGCGGCATAAACAATTTGAAATCGAAGTAACACGACCAATAATAGCCAATTTGAATTGGCTGGGCGTGATAAAGGATAAAGAAGAAGTAGCCCAGCTTCTTTTTTAATCAACAACCCCACCCCCGCCCCGCCCGTCTAACCGGCTCCACTGTAGTGCGGGGCCTGCCCCCGCCCCTACAAAACGCCTTTCCGATGAGCCTCTGGCATATTATCCAACGCCTGCTGCCTTTTGTGCGGCCCTACCGCCGCCTGGTGATTGCTACGCTGCTGCTCACGCTGGTGGGCTCGCTGGCCGCGCAGGTCAACCCCTTTGTGCTGCGCTACACGGTTGATACCGTGCAAGGCATGCTCGACAAGGGCCAGGGCCTGGCCGAGGGCTGGACGCTGCTGGCCTGGGTGAGCGGGCTGTTGCTAGGCAAGGAAATCATCAACACCTTCATCCAGTTCGGGCAGAAATACTACGGCGAGAAAATCCGCATCCAGATTTCCGGCGTGCTGGCCCAGACGGCCGTGAGCAAGATTCTGAGCTACCAGCTCGGCTTTTTCTCCGACGATGGCAACCAGACCGGCAAGCTCCAAACCCGCATCGACCGGGGTGTGGAGAGCCTCATGAAGCTGGTGCAAAACTTCTTCATCGACATCATGCCGCTCTTCGCCAACGCCATTGTGGCGCTGGTGGTCATTTTCCTCAACAACAAGTGGGTGGGGCTGGTGGCGCTGGCGGTATTGCCGGTGTATTTCTGGCTCAGCTACGCGCAGGCCGCGAAATTGCAGGGCGTGCGGCGCTGCCTCCAGCGCCTGCGCGAGGAGAAAAACCACGGCCTCATCAGCATCATCGACAGCATTGTGGTTATCAAAAGTTTCGTGCGCGAGCCCTACGAGGGCCGCAAGCAGGCGGCCGTGCAGAGCCGACTCGAAGGCGCCCAGCTCCTGACCCGCAAAACCAACTTCCGCTTCGACGGCCTCAAAACCTTCGTCGAGCAGATTGGCGTGGTGGCCATCATCGTGCTCACGGCCTACCTCGTGCTCGGCCGCCAGATTTCCATCGGGGCCATCATGTTCCACATTTTGCTGTTCAACAACGTGTCGGCGCCCATCCGGCAGCTCCACCGCATCTACGACGAAATGAACGAGGCCCTCACCTACTCCGAAGGCTTCTTCGCCATCCTCGACGCCGACGACCAGCGCGAGCGCCCCGGCCCGCTCGAACCCGGCGACAACCTGCGCGGCCAGTTCGAGCTGCGCAACGTCAACTTCACCTACCCCAGCGGCACGGCCGCCCTGCACGACGTGAGCCTCACCATTCAGGCCGGCAAAACTACTGCGCTGGTGGGCCTCAGCGGGGCGGGCAAAAGCACCATCATCAACCTGCTCTGCCAGTTCTACCGCCCCGACAGCGGCGAAATCCTCCTCGACGGCCACCCGCTGGCCCAGTACGACACCTTCGCCCTGCGCCAGGAAATCGGCCTGGTGCTCCAGAAAAACCACATTTTCAAGGGCACCATCGAAGAAAACATCCGCTACGGCGACTTCACCGCCACCCAGGCTCAGATTGAAGCAGCCGCCAAGCAGGCCTACCTGCACGACCAGATTCTGGACCTGCCGCGCCAGTACGAGTCCGATGCCCAGCAGCTCAGCGGCGGCCAGCAGCAGCGCATCGCCATCGCCCGGCTCTTCCTCAAAAACCCGCCCATCATCTTCCTCGACGAGCCCACTGCCAGCCTCGACGCCATCGCCACCGAGCAAATCAAAAACTCGCTCGACGCCATCAAGCAGGGCCGCACGGTGGTCATCATCTCCCACAGCCTCGCCCAAATCGTGGATTCGGACTGCATCTACGTCATGAAAAAAGGCCATATGGTGGAAAGCGGCACCCACGACGAGCTCTACGACATGCGCGGCACCTACCGCGAAATATTCGACGCCTCGGCCCGCAGCTTAAATATCGAGAAGCTGGCTAAGACCATGGCCGATGACGGGGACGACGTGCTGGATACGGCTTCGTGAGAATAAACCGCTATATCTTAGTTGCTTCTCGAAGAATATCACAACTCTGTTGGTCACACTATGAAAGCATACTTCGCTTCTGCCTTCTTGCTCGCAGGAATTACTATCAGTTCCTTCAAGCCACAAGAGAAACAATCGTTCGAAGGCACCATAGTGTATCGGATTGACGCGCAATCAAAGACGCCTAATATTTCCACGGAGAACCTGCAGAAATTGTATGGTAAGCAAATGGCACTATCAATACAGGGCAACAAATACCGAATGTCGTATAGTGGACTGGATTTAAAAGAAGTGTTTTATTTGGGTTCAACGAACAAGCAATATGCTCTGCGAAACGATATTGACACCTTATTCATAACGAATTGTACCGAGGAGAAACGGCAGCTTGTAAGTTCGACAATTACAACAGGAACGGCAGTTATCCTAAGCCATAAATGCCGCTTGTTAACCAATAACTTAGGCACAACGCAAAACCAATATTGGTTTGATTCATCCATTTATATAGACCCTAGTAATTTCAAGAACCATAAGTTTGGCTATTTCAATGTGTATTACGAAAAGGCCAAATCACCTTACTTGAAATACGTTTATAATGGAGCTAATTTCTCTCTTACATACACTGCCATAAGTATTCAAGAAAAGAAACTCAGCAGCAATGTATTTCAATTGCCAAAGCTCCCTCAAAAAGGGTTTTAGTTTTTCTCATTGAAATGACCATTGACCTCACCGGCATCGACACCAAAGCCGCTTTTCACCAGACGATGAAAAGCCAGCTGGGCTTTCCGGACTGGTACGGCGAGAACTGGGACGCTTTCTGGGATGCCATCATCGCCGTGGTCGAAATGCCGGATACCGTGGTGTTGCAGCACTGGCAAGTCTTCGCCCAGGCCTGCCCCCACGACATGGCCATCCTGCGCGACATCATCGCCAACTACCCCCACGAAAAGCCCGGCAAGCAACTCCTGCTCGCTTCGTAAGCCGCTGCGAAGCTGCCGTCACACCCCGTAAATCCCTTGTCAGAGGCCACGAGCCCGTTGTCAGGTACTGCATAGCCGTAGTCAGAAGCCGCAAATCGGTTGTCAGACGCTGCCAACCCGTTGCTGAGGCCGACAAGCCTTTGTCAGACGCTCCGAATCCCTTGTCATAGGCCGCGAATCGGTTTACAGACGCTGCGCGGCAAAATGACGATGTTGCTGCTGGCGCGCGTCTGCGACGCGTGCCGGCTGGGTTCGAGCCTGCGGCTCGGGTTCGAACGACTTGCGGCAAGGCTTATCCAGCGGCCCAACGCCCGAGCCACAGGCTCGCCGCCAGTCGGCACGCGTCGCAGACGCGCGCCAGCAACGAGCGGCCAGGCCCTTTCTTTGCCGGCGAATGGACATCCTCACCGTCACCAACCTCAGCCTCACCGAAAACGGCTTCACCGCGCTCCAGCCCATCAGCTTCACCCAAAAAGCGGGGCAGAAGCTGGCGCTGGCCGGCGAAAGCGGGGCCGGCAAAAGCACGCTGCTGCAGCTCGTGGCCGGCCTCATTCAGCCCAGCACCGGCACGGTGCACGCGCTCGGCAGCCGGGTGCGCGGGCCGCACGAGGTGCTGGTGCCCGGCCACCCCGGCGTGGCCTACCTCTCACAGAAGTCCGACCTGCCGCACTCCCTGCGCGTGGAGCAGGTGCTGCGCTACGCCAACCAGCGCCCCCAGGCCGAAGCCCAGGCCGTGTACACGCTGTGCCGCATCGACCACCTGATGCTGCGCCGCACCGACCAGCTCTCGGGCGGCGAGCAGCAGCGCGTGGCGCTGGCCCGGCTGCTGCTGGGCGCCCCGCGCCTGCTGCTGCTCGATGAGCCCTTTTCGAACCTGGACCGCACGCACAAGCGCCTGTTGCAGGGCATTATTGAGGAGCTGGGCACGCGCCTGGGCATCACCTGCCTGCTCGTGTCGCACGATGCCACCGACGTGCTGCCCTGGGCCGATGAAATTCTGGTGCTGCACCGGGGCCGGCTGGTGCAGCAGGGCCCGCCCCGGCAGCTCTACCACCAGCCCGTGGACGAGGCCACGGCCGCCCTGTTTGGCGACTACAACCTGGTGCGCGGGGCCGAACGGCGGGCGCTGCTGCCCGGCCGGCGCTTTGGCAAAAACACGGCGCTGCTGGTGCGCCCCGAGCAGCTGCGGCTGGGGCCGATGCACGGCAGCGGGGCGACCGGCACCGTGCGGGCCGTGCGGTTTCTGGGCAGCTATTATGAGGTCGAAGCCGAATTGGGCGCGAACAGCGTGCGGGTACGCGTGCCAACCGCCGAGCACGAGCCCGGCGAAAAGATAACCATTGCGGTAGTGCCGGGAGGGAGCTGGGACATTGCGATTTCAGCTTAACCAGCCGTAAGCGCGACAATAACTCCGGGTCAGGGGCCTGCGTTAGGATTCCGGTCCAACCAAACCTTTCCACATCGAATGGCAACCCAACAAACCGCCCTCATCACCGGCGCCACCAGCGGCATTGGCCGCGCGCTGGCCAACTGCTTCGCGCAGGACAAATACAACCTCGTCATCGTGGCCCGCGACCAGGGCGAGCTGAGCCGGACGGCTTCGGAGCTCAAACAACAGTTTGGCATCGAAGTCACGACCATTGCCAAGGACCTGTTCCAGCGTGACGCTCCGTTTGAGGTCTACAACGAAATCAAGGCCAAAGGCACTCAAATTGACGTGCTGGTGAACGATGCCGGCCAGGGCCAGTACGGCACCTTCGACACCACCGACGTAAACCGCGAGCTCGACATTATCCAGCTCAACATCGGGGCCTACGTGGTGTTTACCAAGCTGTATCTGCAAGAGTTTAAGGCGCGCGGCGAGGGTAAGATTTTGCTGGTGGGCAGCATTGCGGGCGAGCTGCCCGGCCCGCTGCAAGCCGTGTACCACGGCACCAAAGCCTTCGTGAATTCCTTCGCCGAGTCCATTCAGGAGGAAAACAAAGACAGCAACGTCACCATCACCAACCTGCTGCCGGGCGTGACGAAAACCGATTTCTTCGAAAAAGCCGACATGACCCGCGCCAAGAACGTGGCCGACGGCAGCGGCGCCGACCCCGCCGACGTGGCCAAAGACGGCTACAAAGCCCTGATGGCCGGCGAAAGCCGCATCATCTCCGGCTTGATGAATAATGTGCAGGTGGGCATGAGCAAGGTGATGCCCGACCCGCTGGTGGCTGCCCAGGTGCACAAGCAGAGCGCCCCGGTAGATGGCGACGAAAGCGCGCGCTAGCACGCCCAGCGGTCAGGATTTGAGCCGGGTTTTGGACTTGCGGGGCCGGCTTCCGGCCGGGCCAGTGAATGCAGTGGGGCGGGCCGCCCGAATCTGCTCGCAGGCGATGCGCTGCAGGGCCACGGCTTCGGCGGGGGCAATGCCCAGCGTGGCGGCAGCCTGCTCGGCCCCGCCCAAGGCACACGGGTCGTGGTCGGTGATTTCGCCAAACAGCACGCAGGCCGTGAGGTAGGCCCCCCAGTTGCTGGGATGGTAATGGTCGGCTGCCCACAGGTCGAGCTTGCCTGATTCGGGGGCGTAGGGATTGGGCAGGGCCACGCCGGCCTGCACGGCGCGCAGCCAGGCATCGCCGGCCGGAGCCACGCCGGCAAAGCCGGCATTGTGGCGCAGCAGGCCATAGTAGGCCGTGTGCAGCTCCTGGGTCATCGAGTCGAGGGGCAGGCCGGCAAATGGGGTACCGGGTGGGTAGCACAGGTCGGCCCGGGGCCAGGTTTGCAGCAGGTACACGCGGGCCTCGTCGTTGGCGGCGTGCACGGCCTGCTCCAGGCGGGTGGCGTAGTCGCGGAAGTTATCGGGGTGGCCGCCGTGGCGGGCGGGCAGCGGGCCGGTGCTGTATTCCTGCAGCACCACCTTGTTCCAGCGCGGCTGCTGAATGATGGCCAGCGCGTGCTCGTGGTGGTACTGCAGGGGCTTGGCGTTGATTTCCTCAAAATGCACCTCGTAATTCAGCCCGGCTTCTTCGGTGAACTGTTGAAAGATGCCCGGAATGCCGCCCCACACCACGGGCTCGCCGGTGGTTGTTTCGCAGCGCGGATGGCCGGCGGGCAGGCCAAAGTTTTCGTCGGTGACGCGGGCCGCGTTGTAGGCCAGCACCGGCTGGTATTTGCCGTGAAAAAAGCTATTGCCTACAAAAAGTATCGTGGTGGGCCGGCCGGCGGCCGGGCGCTGGGCAGCGGCCGGCCGCCCGGGCTCCGGCCAGAGCACAGGCAACATCGCCAACTTAGTAAAAATAGCCCTCAAGCGCATCGGTAATGGTAGGCCTGTCTGTCCCCAGCACCGGGTTGCGGCGCCGGAGCCGGAAAATTCAACGAATGGAACCTGCAAGAAAGCTATATTTTCCCGGAACCACTTCGGCGCCGCCAATCAACAATGGCCTCTGCAGCAGGTTTAGAAGCTCCCGGCTGCGGGCTGCTCCGCCATTCTCCCGCTACAATCCGCGCAACTCCCGTATAGTCCACTCGTCCTTATGCCAGCTGCCGCAGTCACGGTGGCCTTTCTATGAATCTTTTTGTTTATTCTCCCCTGAGTGCTTCGGCCCGGGCACATTTGCAGCAGCTGCTGCCTACCGATTGGGCGCTCACCTTCGGCCCCGACCTGCCGGCCGACCAGCAGCAGGCCGCCTTCCAGACGGCCGATGTGCTCCTCGGCAACCCACCGCCGGCCTGGTTCCAGGCCGGCGCACCGGCCAGCCTGAAGTTCTGGCAAATCGACTCAGCCGGCTTTGAGCGCTACCGCGACGTGCACGTGAGCGTGCCGGTGGCCAACATGGGCGACTTCTTTGCCTGGCCCTGCGCCGAAACCATGGTGGGCGGCCTGCTGGCCCTCTACCGCCACCTGCCCGAGCTGGCCGTGCTGCAGGCCGAAAAAAAGTGGGTGGGCGGAGCCTTCGTGCGCAACCGCTCGGGCCTGCTGCGCGGGAAGCGCGTGGTGGTGCTGGGCGCGGGAGCCATTGGGCAGGCCGTGCGCCAGCAGCTGGGCGGGTTCGAATGTGCAGTGCAGCTTTTGGCCCGCACCTCGCCGCAGGCTGAGCTGCATTCCAGAGAAGACCTGCTGGCCGCCCTGCCCGACACCGACATTGTCATCAACACCCTGCCCGGCAGCGCCGTGGGGTTTTTCTCGGCCGCGCTTATTGCCGCCATGCGCCCCGGTAGCATCTACGCCAGCGTAGGGCGCGGCAATACCACCGACGAGCCCGCCCTCATTGCGGCGCTGCAAAGCCAGCACCTGGGCGGCGCGGTGCTGGATGTGACGGCCACCGAGCCCCTGCCCGCCGATAGTCCGCTCTGGACGCTGCCCAACGTGCTGCTCACCCAGCACACCGGCGGCGGCCAGGCTTTCGAGGACGAGCGCAAAGCCGATGTGCTGCTGCGCAACCTGGAAAACCTGCGCACCGGCCAGCCCTTCGAGAACCCGGTGGACTTGCGCCGGGGCTATTGATTGCCCGTCGTCAGGGGCGCTTGCCGGCCGGCATCCACGGCTCAGCAGCCGCAAAAATTGTCTTCAGCGTGTACCGTTTCGCCTCTTTGGCCGTGAGTTGGTGCGACCAGGCCACCCGGCCGCGGGCATTGGCGCCGGGGCCGGTTGAACTGAATTCGGCGAAGTAGGCCGTCTTTTCATTCTCCGGGTTTTTCCAGTTGTCCCAGCCGGCGGCGGCAATGTGGCGGGCCATTTCCGTGTTCAGAAACACCACTTTGGCGTTGGGCCGCCAGGGCCGGCCCAGGTGTACGTGCTTGGCCAGCACGGTGTCGGCCGTCAGCCTGCAGTTCAGAAACACGAAGCCGAACGGCTGCTCAGCCGGCGTGGAGGCGGCCGTGATGAAGGAATTTTTCTTGCTCTTAATCGTGCAGTGGTCGAACACGGCCGTGCTGGCGCCGAAAATGAAATCCGTCGTGCCTTCCAGGTAGCAGCCGCTGAAATACTGCCGGGTATGGCCCGCCGCCAGAAACAGGATGTCCTGATTGCCCACCACCCGGCAGTTGCGGAACGTGCACCGGTCGCCCTCTACGTGCAGGGCCACGGCCTGGCCGGCTGTGTAGCCCGCGTTGTTTTCAAACGTCAGGTTTTCGGCCGTGAAATCGTTGGCCTGCACCAGTACCGCGTGCGAGCTGTACGTGTCGTGCCCGGCCGCGTCGCCGGTGTGGTCGTCGAACGTCAGGACGGTGTTGTCCGCGCTTTCGCCCACCAGCCTGATGCAGGTTTTGAGCGTGGGCACCACCAGCTTTTCGCGGTAGGTGCCGCTTTTGATGAAGATGGTGATGGTTTGCTGCGCCTGATTGGACACGGCATCCACGGCGGCCTGCACGGTACGGTAGGTGCCCGAGCCATCCTGCGCCACGGTGATGGGGCCGGTTTTGGGGTCGGGTTGGGCGTGCGCGAAAAAACCGGTCAGCAGCAACGTCAGGGGCAGAAGTTTCATCCGAAAAAAAGCTTAGTTGGCGAGCGGGTTCCAGCCGTGTAGCACCTCATCGCGGGTGTAGTGCCGGGCTTCGGCGTCGGTGAGCTGGTGCGCCCACGGCACGCGCTTCGCGGGCGCGGCTCCTGGCCCCGTCGATTTATACTCGGCGTAGTAGGCCGTTTTCTTGTTGGCTTCCTTGTCCCAGGGGTCCCAGCCTTCGGGCCGAATCATGGCCCCCAGCTCACAGTGCAGGTACACGGTTTTGGCGTAGGGCCGCCAGGGCCGGCCCAGCCCGAAGCTGCCCGCCGGGGCATCGCCACCAATGCGGCAATGGCTGAACACGTAGCCAAACCGCGCCGTGTCGGGCGTGCTGGCCGCCGTGACGAAGCCGCCGCGCTTGCAGAAAATGGCGCAGTCCTCGAACCACGCCGTGCTCGAGCCGAAGATGAAATCCACCGTGCCCTCGATGTAGCAACTCTTGTAAAACTGCCGGCTGCCGCGGCCATAGGTGTACAGCGTGTCCTGAAAGCCCAGAAACCGGCAGTTCACAAACGCCGCCTTGTCGCCGTCGACCCACACGGCCACGGCCTGCCCCACCGGCCCCGCCGAATTCTGAAACGTGAGGTTTTCGGCCGAGAAATCCGTGCCGTAGATGTAGCAGCTCGCCGAGCCCGACGTGCCCTTGTCCTCCCCGAAAATGTTCTTTTTCTGGTTGTAGTCGTCGTAGGTCAGGATGGTCAGGTCCCGGTCTTCACCGATAATTTTCACCAGCTGCTTCGAGCCGGCCAGAATGAGCTTCTCCTTGTAAATCCCCTTTTTGATGAAAATAGTGGTGACTTTCTTCCGGAAGTCCGGCACGGCATTGAACGCCTCCTGCACCGTGCGAAACCGGCCGCTGCCGTTCTGCGCCACCACAAAATCGTAGCCGAAAGCCCGGCTCGGGGAAAGGCTGCTCAGCAGCAGCACTAGCAACAACAGATGCTTCATGGTTCAGCGGTTTTTCTGCCGTAAACCTAGCGGCTGGCGGGTCCGAAAGCACGGATTTTCTGCGCAATCGATGCCGGCGTATATCGAAGCTGCTCAGGAAGTCAATACCGTTGTCATCCTGCACTGCGCTCAGGACGACAGACGCGCCCTCCAAACGGACTTTTTAAACAGCCCCATCAATAAAAAAGCCCGGCCAGGTGGCCGGGCTTTCGCTTTTCAATAAGGCCAATCTACTCCTGCGCGCCGGCTGCCGCGCTCACCAAATCCACGATTTCGGCCGAGATGCCGGTGGTGCTGAAGCCGCCGTCGTGCATCAGGTTTTGCATGGTTACGTAGCGCGTCAGGTCCGAGAAGAGCGAGATGCAGTAGTCGGCGCAGGCTTCGGCCGGGGCGTTGCCGAGGGGCGACATCTTGTCGGCAAACTCGTAAAACGCGTCGAAGCCGCTGATGCCGGTACCGGCCGTGGTTTTAGTGGGCGACTGCGAGATGGTGTTCACGCGCACCTTTTTCAGCTTGCCGAGGCGCTGGCCGTAGCTGCGGGCAATGCTTTCGAGCATGGCCTTGGCCTGGGTCATGTCGGTGTAGTCGAGGAAGGCGCGCTGGGCCGCGATGTAGCTCAGCGCCACCACCGAGCCCCACTCGTTGAAGGCATCCTGCTTCTCGGCCACGGCCAGCATCTTGTGCAGGCTCAGGGCCGAAATGTCAATCGTCTGCTGGAACCACTGGTAGTTCAGCTCGCCGTAGTGCTTGCCCTTGCGGATGTTGGGGCTCATGCCGATGGAGTGCAGCACGAAGTCGAGCTTGCCGCCCAGCTGCTCCTGAGCGCCGGCAAACAGCTTTTCCAGCTCCTCCGTCGACGTGGCATCGGCCGGGATGATGGGCGCGTTGCATTCCTCGCTCAGCTTGTTGATTTCGCCCATCCGCATGGCCAGCGGCGCATTGGTGAGCACAAAGCGGGCCCCTTCGGCGTGGGCGCGCTGGGCTACTTTCCAGGCAATGGATTTCTCGTTGAGGGCGCCGGAAATGATGCCGACTTTGCCGGCGAGGAGGTTGTTAGGCATTGAGTGAATGGGGGAATGGGTGAATGGGTGAATGGCACAGTCACTTCGACAGCTTCTCCATTTCAGCGCAAGTTAGCCATTCACCCATTCACTCATTCACCCATTCACCGTTTCGCCCCGCAGCGCCAGCAGCTCGCGGGCGCTCTGGAAGGCATTTTCGCTGGGCTTGGCCCCCGCAATCATGTGCGCAATCTCCTTCACCCGGTCTTCTTGGTTCAACTCGCGGATGCGGCTCACGGTGCGGTCGGCGCGGTCTTCCTTATACACGAAGTAGTGCACGTCGCCGGCCGCCGCCATCTGGGGCAGGTGCGAAATGGCCACAAGCTGGTGCTTCTGGGCCATCTGCTGCATCATGCGGCCCACCTTCACGGCAATCTCGCCGGAAATACCCGTGTCAATTTCATCGAACACGATGGTCGGCAGCGCCGTCTTGTCGGCCAGCATGTACTTGATGCACAGCATCAGGCGCGAGAACTCACCGCCCGAAGCGGCCTTGCTCAGCGTCTGGGGCTGGGCACCTTTATTGGCCGTGAAGAGAATGCTTACCACGTCGATGCCGCTGGTAGCCGGCGCGCCGGTGCTGTGCTGAATGACGATGCGGGCATTGGGCATGCCCAGGTCGGCCAGCAGCAGGCCCAGCTGCTTCTCAAAATTCGGAAACGACTTGCGGCGGCTTTCCGAGAGCTTGCTCCCCTGCTTGGTGACCGAGGCCAGGGCCGCATCGGAATCCTTGCGCAGGCGCGCTATTTCCTTGTCCAGGCTCAGCACCGAGCTCACCTTCTGGCGCAGGCTGTCGCGCACTTCAATCAGCGCCGCCAGGTCGCGGGCCTGGTGCTTGCGCTGCAGGGTGTAGAGCACGTTGAGGCGGTCCTGCAGCTCCTCGGCGCGGGCGGGGTCGCCCTCGGTGCGGCGCTCGGCGGTTTCCACCTCGTCGGCAATGTCGTGCAGCTCAATCAGGCAGGAGTTCAGGCGCTCACGCAGCTCGCGGAAGCTCTCGGCGTAGTTGGCCACCTGGCCCAGCAGCGTCACAGCTTCCTTGAGGTTGCCGGTGGCGCAGGTCTCGCTGTCGCGCATGCCGTGCAGGGCCTGGCTCAGCTTGTACTTGATTTCTTCGGCGTGCTCCAGCTGCTTGATTTCCTGCTCCAGCGCTTCCTGGTCCTCGTTGTCGAGGCGGGCTTCTTCGAGCTCATTCAGCAGAAAGCTATTGTAGTCGAGCTCCTTGCTGGCCTGCGCGGCCTGGCTTTCCAGGGTTTGCAAATCAACTTCCAGCTTGCGGTATTGGCGGAAGGCGCTGCTGTACAGGGTGCGCTGCGGCACCAGTCCGGCGTACAAGTCGAGCAGGTTCAGCTGAAAAACGCCATCGCCCAGCAGCAGCGTATCGTGCTGCGAGTGAATGTCCATCAGGTTGGCGCCAATCTTCCGCAGGGCTTCCAGCGTCACGGGCGTGTCGTTCACAAACGCGCGCGACTTGCCGTTCGGGCTGATTTCACGCCGCAGAATGCAGTGCGTGTCGTAGTCCAAATCTTCGGCTTCGAAAATATCCTGCAGCTGGTAGTTAGCAATATCAAACTGCCCTTCAATCACGCATTTCCGCTCGGTATCGAACAGCATGCGCGAGTCGGCCCGGTTGCCCAGCAGCAGGCCAATAGCGCCCAGCATGATGGATTTGCCGGCCCCGGTTTCGCCCGTAATAATATTCAGCAGCGGAGACGGACGCAATTCCAGTTGCTCAATCAGCGCGTAATTCTTAATTCGTAAATCGACTAGCATTACAGTAATTATGAATGTTGAATTATGAATTATGAATTAGAGAATCACTCCAAAAGCAATTCATGATTCATAATTTATAATTCACAATCTACTTCAATACGGTTTGATATTTGGCTGAATTCGTGGGGTCCACTTCCGTGAGCATGGTCACGAGCTGCTGCTTCTGGCTCTGGTCCTGGCTGGTGCGGAAGATATTGGCAATTTCATCCGATTTCGCATCGAAGAAGGCGCGGGCAAACAAGGTGCCGGGCCGCGTGAGCGCCGCCTTCTGCACGCCCGTCAGGGCCGTCATCACCGAGGCGCGGGCCTGTTCCGGCTTTTCGATAAACACGTCCATGCCCTGCCGGTAGTAGTCGTAGAGGCCGGTGCGGAAGGCTTCCAGCTGCGGGTCGGTGATGTTATCGAGCAGCCAGTGGCGCTCGCGGGAGCCCGAGCCGCGCCATCCTTCGTCGGGCTCGTTGGTCTGGGTCTGGTTGGCCGTGTAGTTGACGACGGTGCGGGCCTGCTCGTAATAGGGCGTGCCGCCGAGGCGCGAGAAGGTGTCGCGGTCGAGCCCGATAACGAGGTAGGCATAATAGCCCACCAGCGACGACAGGTTGGAAACGAAGCTGTTGGGCGAAAAATCCAGCGGATTTTGCGGCGAATAATTGAAGTTGAAGTTCCGGTCGCTGAGGCTGACCACGTTGGTATCGTAGCCCGTGCCGTACACCGGGCGCGTCGAAATCAGGCGCATGGTGCAGTTGTAGGTGCCGTTCTGCGGGATGGCCGTGATGCCGATGAACATTTTCAGCTTGATGCGTTCCTCGGGCCGGTAGGCCTGGTTGGTCCAGGCGCGGGTGTTGAGCAGGTTGCGGATGTCGTTCTGCATCTGCGTCACGATGGTGGGGTCCGAAATGGTCACGTTTTCGGTCGAAACGCGCACTTCGGCCAGCAGCTCCTGCGCGTGGGCGGCGGGGCCGGCCAGCAGCAGGGCAAGCATCGGCAGAATGACGAAGAACTTTCGCAGCATGGGCATCAATTAGTGGGGACCAGACGGGCCAAGATGAGGCTAACCAGCCCGCGGGCCACCTCGGCCTTGGACTGCAATTCAAAATTAACGATTTGGCCGGCGGCATCCAGCACGGTCACCTTGTTGGTGTCGTGCCCGAAGCCCGCGCCCGCATCGCGCAGGGAGTTCAGCACAATGAGGTCGAAGTTTTTCCGGTGCAGCTTGTCCTGGGCGTGGGCCAGCTCGTTCGTAGTCTCCAACGCAAAACCAACGGCAAATTGTTCAGCCCGCTTGCTTTGGCCGAGGGTGGCGGCGATGTCCACGTTTTTCATCAGCTCCAGCGTCAGGGTTTCGCCGGCTTTCTTAATCTTTTCGGTGGCCACGTGCGCCGGCCGGTAGTCGGCCACGGCGGCGGCAAACACCCACACATCGGCCTCAGCCGCCACTTTGGCCGCGGCGGCATACATATCGGCGGCCGTTTCCACCCGCACCGTGCGGATGCGCGGGCTGGCCGGGTCGGGCAGGTGGCTGGGCCCGCTCACCAGGGTTACGTCTGCGCCCTCGGCCGCGAAGGCGGCGGCCAGCGCGTAGCCCATCTTGCCCGTAGAGCGGTTGCCCAGAAAACGGACGGGGTCGAGGGGCTCGTAGGTGGGGCCGGCGGTGAGAAGAACGTGCATTTGTTGTTAAAGAAACAAGTAATACCAAGAACGTCATGCTGAGCGCAGCCGAAGCATCTCTACCGCAGGAGTAATCATTACTATTACGTTAGAGATGCTTTGGCTGCGCTCAGCATGACGTTCAATTATTTTTCAAAAAAACGCGCCAGCGCCGCTACAATATCTTCCGGCTCCAGCATGCGGCCGGCCCCGCTGAGGCCACTGGCCAGCTCGCCGCTGGGCGAGTCGAAAACGTGATTGCCGAAGCTGCGCAGCCGCGCCAGGTTCTGCGTCACGGCCGGGTGAGCAAACATGTCCAAATCCATGGCCGGGGCCAGAAACACCGGGCAGCGGGCCGACAGGTACACGGCACAGAGCAGGTTCGGGCACAGGCCGTTGGCCAGCTGGCCAATGGTATTGGCGCTGGCGGGCGCAATCAGCAGCGCATCGGCCCACAGGCCCAGCTCAACGTGGTTGTGCCACTCGCCGGCGGCGGCATCGCGCAGGAACCCCGTCAGCACGGGCTTTTTAGACAGCGTGCCCAGCGTGAGCGGCGTGACGAAGGCCGTGGCCGCTTCGGTGAGAATGACCTGCACTTCGGCCCCGGCTTTCACCAGCAGGCGCGTGAGGGGGGCGGCTTTGTAGGCCGCGATGCTGCCGCTCACGCCCAGCAGAATGCGCCGGCCGGCAAGCGAAGTGGTAGCTTGTTTGTCGCTGCTTTCGGCCATTGGTCAGGAATCGTTTTTACACAACAAAGAACGTCATGCGGAGCGAAGTCGAAGCACCTCTCCCGCACTACTAAATTTGATTAGTTGCGCGACAAGGATGCTTCGACTTCGCTCCGCATGACGTTCTTCTCAAGCTATGGGGTTGCCTGGCAAACCGCCAGCCAGCGCTTAGAACAGCTCGCGGGGCACCGGCACTTCTTCGGGCTCGGGCGTGCTGTAGTACACTTTGCCTTGCAGAAACTCCTCGATGGCCAGGCTGGTGGGCTTGGGCATGCGCTCGTACTGCTTCGAAACCTCGATTTGCTCGCGGTTTTCGAACACTTCCTCCAGGTTGTCGACGGTAGAGGCGAACTCGGCCAGCCGGTCGTTCAGCTCTTCTTTCAGCTTCACCGACAGCTGGTTGGCGCGCTTCGAAATCACGGCAATGGCTTCGTACACGTTGCCGTTGTCGCCGGTGATGTCGGCGATGTTGCGCGTCACGATGGAGCTCGAAGGGGTGTTGGGATTAGGTTTCATGGGCTTATTAAATTAGTTGCTGGTTGCTCGCGGCCGGCTCTCGGGGCACTGGCTACCCCAAACCGGCGACGAGGGAAATTAGTTGGCGGCAGCGGCCGGAGTTGCCTTCAGCCGGGTCAGCGCGGCCTGGCTGATGTCGTACATGTCCTGGGCAGCCTTCAGGCTCTTGCTTTTCGGGTAGTTATCGATGAACTGCTGGTAGAAGTTCACGGCTTCGAGAAAACGCTCGCGCTGCTTCGATTCCACGCTTTCCTGCGCCCAGGCGTACTGGGCCGTCAGGCGCAGAAAGGCGGCCTGCTCGGCATAGGCCGAGGCGGGGTATTGCAGCTGGAAATTGGTGAGGGCCACCACGGCGGCCTGGTTGTAGCGCAGCTGGTAGTAGAGCCTGGCACTTTCGAAAGCCTTGTTTTCCAGCTTTTTCTGGAGTTCCTGGGCCATGTTCTCGGTTTCGGCCTTGTACTTGCTCTCGCCGTAGCGGTTCAGGAAGTCCTGGATGGATTCGAGGGCCGAAATGGTGTTGGTCTGGTCGAGCTCGTAGCTGGGCGAGTCCAGAAACAGCGACTTGGCGTGCAGAAACGAGGCTTCTTCGGCGTACTCCGAGTTGGGGTACGTATCGGTGAACGACTTGAAATAGAAGGCGCTCAGCACGTAGTTGCGCTGCTTGTAGTTGGTATTGGCGAAGTAGAACTGGGCTTTCTCGGCTTCGGGGCGGCCTTTCAGCAGCGGAATGAGGTCTTCGAGCAGCGTGCCGGCCCGGAAGAAGTCGCCTTTGTCGTAATACTTAACGGCGGCTTCGTACTTTTTATTGACGTCGGTGCTTTTCAGCAATTTCTGGTAGCCGCTGGCGCAGGAGCCCAGCACGAGCGTACTAACAAGCAGAAACAGAACCGTGAGGCGGGAAATCGGCATAAGGGGTGCAAAGGTAACGATTTGAGCCGGCGGAGGCAAACCCGCCGGCAGTTCGGGCCGGCCCGCCCGGCCGAAGGAGTACCGCCAACGGCCGAAAGGTTGCAGCTAGCGCCTGGTGGGAGCCGTGGCGGTTGGTGGCCGGGCGGCAGGGCTGGTTGTTTTTGGAGCCGTTTTCCGCGGCAGCTTCCGGGTTTTGGCTTTCGGCTTGGCGGCAGGTTTGGCGTTCTTCTTCGCCGGCTTGCGCTTCACCGGCCGGTCATCGAACTGCTTGCCCAACACCTGGCGGCGGGTGGGCCGTTCCTTGGCGCGCCAGGTATAGCCTTTCAGGCGCTCGTCTTCGGGCTTGAGCTCGTGCGGCGGAATGAACTTGGCGTCGGGGTTGGTGAGGACCGAGATTTTATTCAGCTTGCTATCCACAAACAGCAGGCGCATGTTGGCCGAGAGCACCCGGTTCATGCCCGTGGTCACGGTATCGCCGTCGAGGGCATAGAAGATGCTTTCGGCGTTGCCGAGCACGTCCACGCGCCGCATCTTGTTGTCGCGGAAGTAGGCCATCATGTTGCGGCCCTTGGTCTGGTTGAAGTTCAGGAGCGTGTCCTGATTCACGGCAAACGCATTGGCGTAGAGGCGCATCTCATCCACCTTGCCCTTCTTCGAGCGAATCTGAATGGAGTCGGCCGTAAGCTGGTTTTTGGCCTGCCACAGCACCGGGTCCTGGTTCAGGTAAATGATGCTGTCCTGCCGGTCGTAGGTCAGCGAGTCGCAGATGCCCTGCAGGTTGCCCCGGAAAATCTGCACCTTCGGGAAGGCGTACAGAATATTGCGCGTAGTGGTCTGGCCGGGCCGCGCCTCAATGCTGATGAGCGTATCGGCAGCCATATAAAGCGTGTCTTTCTGGGTGCCGATGTTGCGCACCACCGGCCGGCCGCCGTAGAGCTTGGTGCGGCCCAGGCCGCGCCAGTATTTGCCGGCGTCGCCGCGCAGCACAATGTTATCCTTCTTCGACGTGAGCGAGACGTGCCCGTTGGCCACGC
Source organism: Hymenobacter daeguensis (assembly GCF_054780555.1). NCBI lineage: Bacteria > Pseudomonadati > Bacteroidota > Cytophagia > Cytophagales > Hymenobacteraceae > Hymenobacter > Hymenobacter daeguensis. The sequence goes on along the minus strand of NZ_BAAGWC010000007.1, from coordinate 115,245 downwards.
CGTAGAGCTTCACCTCGTCATACACCAGCCGGTCGCCGCCCAGCAGGTAGTTGGGCGTGTCGATTTTGGCGTTTTTCTGAAAGTTTGAGACGCGGGTTTTGGTGTTGTAGGTGCCGGCTTCGGCGTACAGGTTGCCCTGCTTGCCTTTGATGCGCGTGGGGCCGTTGAAGGTGGCTATTTTGCTGACGGTGTTGTAGCGCAGCGTGTCGTTGTTCAGTTCCGAATCGGGCGTGACTAGGTGCACGTTGCGCTTGAAAACGAATACCTTGGTATTGGTGTCGTAGAAGCCCTGCTGGCTGTCGAGGGTATTCTGCGGGTCGGTGAGGTGGCCGGTTTCGGTGTACGACGCGGTTTTGCGGTTCAGGTCGTAGTCGAGGGCCGGCGTGGTCAGGGTCATGCGCGGGTCGCGCATCACCACGTTGCCGGTCATGCGGGCGGTGCGCCGGGCGCCGTCATAAAAGCCGTGGTCGCCGGTAATGGTCATGGTGTCGCTCTGCACCACGCGCACGTTGCTGAAAGCCTCCACCTGGTTACGCTCCAGGTACTGGTAGGCCGAATCGCAGTACAGAAACACGTCGTCCTGCTGAAAGCTCACGTTGGTCAGCAGCTTGCGGATTTTCACGCCGTTGAAGTCGCCGCCTACCAGCTCGCCGGCCGTGAGCAGCTTGATGGGCGACCCGTTGGCGGCGGCGGGCGGCGGGGTAGCCGCCGGGCGCGGGCCGGGCGCAGCGGGTGGCTTCGGGGCCGGGGTTTGGGCCTGCCCCAGCAGCGGCACCAGTAGCAACAGAAAAGCAAAGACGCGGAAAAAAGCCATTCGGGGCCCAAAGGTACAGCGGGCAGCGGGGCGTAACGCGCAGCCGGGCGCCATAGTGCCCGGCAACGCGGCAAACAGCAGGTACTTTTGCGCCCGAAACTTCCTCCTGTCGATAGTCCATGCTAGCATCCGTCCGCCAATTCATTGAAGAGCACAGCCTGTTTTCCATCGAAAACGACCCCATTCTGGTTGCCGTGAGCGGCGGGCTCGATTCGGTGGTGCTGCTCGATGTGCTGCACCGCCTGGGCGTGCAGGTGGCGGTGGCGCACTGCCACTTCGGCCTGCGCGGCGAAGATGCCGACGCCGACGAGCAGTTTGTGCGCAAGCTGGCCAAGCAGTACGGCCTCCCCTACTTCGCCGAGTTTTTCCGGACCAAGGAATACGCCGAGCAGGAAGGCATTTCGACCCAGATGGCGGCCCGCTTTCTGCGCTACCGCTGGTTTGAGCAGCTGCGGCAGGTGCAGCAACTGGCCTACATTGCCACGGCCCACCACCAGCGCGACGAGGCCGAAACCATGCTGCTGAACCTCACGCACGGCACCGGCCTGGCCGGCCTGCACGGCATTCAGGTGAAGAATGGGCACGTCATCCGGCCGCTGCTGGGCCTGGGGCGCGACGACCTGCACGACTACCTGGTGGAGCGCGGCCTGCGCTGGCGCGAAGACGACAGCAACGACAGCCCCGTGTACCAGCGCAACCTGCTGCGCCACGAGGTGCTGCCCGTGCTGCGCGAAATCAACCCCAACCTCGACCAGACCATGCACGGCACCGCCGAGCGCGTGGGCGGGGCCGAAGAAATTGTGCGCCGCTACGTGGAGGACACCGCCGCCCAGGCCCGGCGCGACGAGGCCGACGTCACCTACCTCAACATTGCCACGCTGCAGAAAACCGCCGCCACCACGCTGGTGCTGCACGAAATTCTGCGGCCCTTCGGCTTTGCCTGGCCGGTAGTGAAGGACATTGTGGCCGCGTTTTCCGGCGAGTCGGGCCGGCGCTTCGACTCGCCCACCCACCGGCTGGTGAAGGACCGCGAAAACCTGGTTATCACGCCACGGCGCTTGGCACAGTTCGGCACGTTTCAGCTGGCGGCCGGCCAAACCGACCTGCTGGCCGACGGCATGCGCCTGAAAGCCGAGCTGCACGATGATGCCAAGCACTTCATCATTCCGCGCTCGAAAAGCACGGCCGCCCTCGATGCCGACAAGCTGAAATTCCCGCTCACGCTGCGCCGCTGGCAGGAAGGCGACTGGTTTATGCCGCTGGGCATGAAGGGCAAGAAGCTGCTCAGCGACTTCCTCATCGACCAGAAAGTGCCGCTGAACCTCAAGGACGAAGTGCGCGTGCTCACCTCGGCCGACGGCAAAATCTGCTGGGTGGTGGGCTGGCGCGTCGATGACCGGTTTAAGGTAGAGGAGGCCAGCGAACGGGTGCTGACCGTGCAGCGCCTGTAGCCGGGCGGGCAATGTATCACCCGTCCCAGAAAAACACGGATTTTCTACCGGCACAACCTGCATTCGGCCTTACTTTTACGGCCGATAACGTTTTCTCATCCAACTCTCCTCCCAATGAAAGTTACCGTAGTCGGAGCCGGCAACGTGGGCGCAACCTGCGCTGATGTACTCGCCACTCGTGAAATTGCCAACGAAATTATCCTGGTCGATATCAAAGAAGGCATCGCCGAAGGCAAAGCCCTCGATATCTGGCAGAAAGCCCCGATTATCGGCTACGATTCGCGCACCGTGGGCGTGACCAACGACTACGCCCGCACCGCCGATTCCGACGTGGTGGTTATCACCTCGGGCCTGCCCCGCAAGCCCGGCATGAGCCGCGACGACCTGATTTCGACCAACGCCGGCATCGTGAAATCGGTGACCGAGCAGGTAGTGAAATACTCGCCCAACGCCATCATCATCGTGGTGAGCAACCCGCTCGACGTGATGACCTACCAGGCGCACCTCACCTCGAAGCTGCCCCGCGAAAAAGTGTTCGGCATGGCCGGCATCCTCGACACGGCCCGTTACCGCGCCTTCTTGGCCGAGGCTCTGAACGTGAGCCCCAAAGACATTCAGGCGGTGCTGATGGGCGGCCACGGCGACACCATGGTGCCCCTGCCCCGCTACACCACCGTGGGCGGCATCCCGGTTACCGAACTTATTGGCAAAGAAGAGCTTGACGCCATTGTGCAGCGCACCGCCGTGGGCGGCGGCGAGCTGGTGAAGCTGATGGGCACCTCGGCCTGGTACGCGCCCGGCGCGGCAGCCGCCCAAATGGTAGAAGCCATTGTGCGCGACCAGCGCCGCGTGTTCCCCGTGTGCGTGGAGCTGCAGGGCGAGTACGGCATCAGCGGCGTGTACCTCGGTGCACCGGTTATCCTGGGCAAAAACGGCATCGAGCGCGTAATTGAGCTGCAGCTCAACGACGAAGAGAAAGCCCTGCTCGAAACCTCGCGCGGCCACGTGAAAGAGGTAATGGAAGCCCTCGACAAGATGAGCGCGGCCCAGCCAGCATAGCAACTCAATGAGAGGCGCAAAAAGGCCGGTACGTGCAGTACCGGCCTTTTTTGTTGTTGCCGGAACAGCCGGAATAATATGTTTACCTTGCACTGTTCCCAGCCAGCTTTCCACGGCCATCCATGAGAAAAGAACTTACCAATTCGTTTGACAAAGTGTATTTGACCATCGAATTTGATGAGGCGAATCAGTGGATTTATAACAACTGGGTGGGCGTGCTGCCGACGGAAAAAGTGATTCAGGGCTGCCAGGCGACCATTGAGGCACTACGCGAAAACCCCTGCTCGCTGATGCTCAACGACAACCGCGCCGTCGTGGGCTCGTGGAGCTCGGCCAACGAGTGGATTGGCCAGCATTGGGTGCCGCAGGTGCTGGCATTGGGGCTGAAGCGTTTCGCGCACATCGTGTCGCCCGGCATTTTTGGGCAAGCCTCAGCCGCTGAGCTGGTTACCCGCGTAGGCAAGCAGTTTGAGATGCGGCTTTTTCAGGATATTGAGCTGGCGAAAGCCTGGCTGCGGGAGGGCTAAGGCGGTCCGTAAGAAGCCACAAATCAGGCCGTCATGCCTCGGCTCCGCTCAGCATGACGGCCTGATTCGCAAGCAATTGCTACTGCTGGCTGGCCCGGAACAGCTTCTGCTTTTCTTCCTTCGATAAACTCTCGTAGCCGGAGCGGGAGATTTTATCGAGGATGTTGTCAATCTCATCCTGCAGGGGCTGGCCGGGCGCGGCGGGCTTTTTGGCGCTGCCGGTGGAGGAGGCTGCCACCGGCTCGGGGCGGCGGGTGCTGCTGCTCACGCGCATGGCGGGCCGGCTGCTGGTGAGGTTGCTAAACCAGTTGCCGACGGCCTGCACCGGGCGGCCGAGGTCGCGGCCAGCCTGCAATTGCTTGATGAACACGAAGCCCAGCAGCGCCCCGCCGAGGTGGGCGATTTCGCCACCCGTGTTGCCGCCGTTGATGCCGGCCAGCGAAATCAGCACCACGGCGGCGGCAATCCACTTGATTTTGACCGGGCCGATGAGAATCAGCATGAAGGTGTAGTCGGGCAGCAGCGTGGCCGCCGCTACGATGATGGCCGTGACCGCCGCCGAAGCGCCCAGCACCGGCTGGCCCGCCGCCGCCGCCGGCTGCAGCATCGGAATCAGGTTGTAGGCCAGCAGGAAAACCGCCGCGCCCGCCAGCGCGCCGAGAATGTAGATGCTCACCAGCCGCCGGTCGCCCAGATACTCGCGCAGCAATTGCCCGAACCAATAGAGGTTCAGCATATTAAATAGAATGTGAAAGAAGCCCTGGTGGGTGAAAGCGTAGGTCAGCACCGTCCAGGGGTGGCGGATGAGGATGCCTAGGTTGGCCGATAGCTCCAGCTGACGCATGACCTGCAACAGCACCACCGGGGCCTGGGCCAGGTAGGTAATGGCTTCCAGCACAACCACGGCCGCAAACACCAGCACGTTCAGCAGAATGAGCTGAACGAGGGCATTGTCGCGGCGGCTGAAGGCGGTGCGGATATCTTGAACGATGCTCATGGCACGTAGCGCGGATTAGAGGGAGAAACGAATGGTGACGGGACGCCGCCGAAACAACGCCGCTTTTGTAATAACAACCGCCGGCTAATAAAACCGATTCCGGCTACCTTCCCAGTATTTGACCACAATAAACCCGATGAGCAGGCCGCCGAGGTGAGCAAAGTGGGCCACATTATCGCCCGGCACGCGGTGCACACCGCTGTAAAGCTCAAGCAGCGCATAGCCGAACACAAAGTATTTGGCCTTGATGGGAAAGGGGAAAAAGAGCATCATGAGCTCCGTATTGGGAAACAGGTAGGCGAAGGCGAACAGCAGCCCAAACAGTGCGCCGGATGCGCCCAGCATACCGGCGTGCGGAGAATCGCGGCTTTCGCTCACGATGGCATCGATGGTTTGCGTGGCCGACGACACGTATTCCGGCGAGCCGGGGTGTGCCTCCAGCTCGCGGGCTACGACCTCATAGCCACGCGCTTCGGGCAGGTAGGCATGGAAAAACGCGGAGAAATTGCCGCCGCTTGGGTCCTGGTGAAATTCCTGGCGGGCCTGGTCCATCCTATAAAGCTCGTACCCGCGCACGCCCTCGTAGAACATGCCAGCACCCACGCCACAAATCACCCAGAAAGTAAGAAAGCGGGATGCGCCCCAGCGCTGCTCCAGCAGCGGCCCAAAGGATATCAGGCCGAACATATTAAAAACCAGATGCTTCCAATCGTTCGGGTCATGCAAAAACATGTAGGTAAAGAACTGCCAGGGAAAGAAGTACGGCGAGCCTATCGGGTACAGGCTGCCAACCTGGGTCAGCAAAGGCAATAAGCTGGTTTGGGCCAGAAAAAAAGCAGCATTCGCAATCAGCAGGTTGCGAACCGTGGGGGTGAGATTGAACATGCAGCGAAAGTAGGCACCGCGAATGCTTCGCGGCCAGGCGTTATTTACGGAAGAAGTCGGCCAGCTGCTGGCCATCCAGCAGCACGAGGGTTTTGCGGCCGTCGGGGGTGTAGCCGGGGGTCTGACAGGCGAAAAGGCGGTCGGCCAGGGCGCTAAGCTCAGACTCGGGCAGGCGGGCGGTGGCGGTGCTCACGGCTACGCGCCGGGCCAGGGCGCGGGCCAGGCCCTCGCTCTGGTCGAGCTTGAGCGGGCCCGCCGTGTTGCGAAATTGCTCGATGAGGCTTTCCAGCAGGTCTTTCTCGTCCTGCGGCGGCATGCCGGCCGGAATGGCCTCCACGGCAATGGTACTGGGGCCGAACTCGTTGAAGATGAACCCCAGCGCGTGCAGCGGCTCGGTCAGCTCGCGCAGCACGGCAAAATCGGCCGGGCTGAAAGTCACCGTGCGCGGAAACAGCAGCGTTTGCGAAGTGCCCACGGCGCGGCCCAGCTCCTGCCGGTACTGCTCGTAGAGAATCCGCTCGCGGGCCGCCTCCTGGTCAATCAGCAGCACGCCCGACTTCACGGGCACCAGCACGTAGCGCTGCTGCACCTGTACGGCGCGGCTGCCCGGGCTGCCGCCCTCGCGGGCCGGCGCGGGGCGGCTGGCTGGGGCTTCGGGCCCGGGCAGGCCCAGCGACAATTCCGCCGGATTGGCCGCTTCTTTCCCCGCAACGTGAAAGCTGAGCGCTTCGGGGGCAGCCGCCGGCGCGGCGGCCTCGAAGCTGCGGGCCGTCACGCTGTCGATGCCCGCGTCTTCGCGCACGGGCTGGCCCAGTTCGCGGTAAAAAGCCTCCAGCTCGCGCCTGGCCTGCTCGGTGGGGCGCGGCGGCAGCGGGCGCTCGAAGCCGTCGCGGCGGGTATCGGCGTTGAAGTTGGCGAAGCCAGCCGGGCCGGCCGGCGCGCGCGTGGAGGCCGAGGCCGCCGCATCGGCCAGGGCATCGGGGCGGTAGCCGTCGGCGCTGGCGGCACGGGCCAGGGGCGTCACCACGGGCAGGTTTTCTTCCGTTTCTGCGGTGGCTTTGCCGGCCCGCAGCGGCCGGATGGGCGCAAAATTCACGTCGCCGTCGAAGTCCAGCGACGGCGCGATGTTGTGGATGCCCAGGCTTTGCTTCACGGCGGCGCGCACCACGGCATAGACGGTTTTCTCGTCCTCAAACTTTATTTCCGTCTTGGTGGGGTGTACGTTGATGTCAATGGCCTTGGGGTCGAGCTCCAGAAACAGCACGTAGAACGGGTGCGTGTCGCGGGCCAGCAGGCCTTCGTAGGCCGCCAGCACGGCGTGGTTGAGGTAGGCCGAGCGAATGAAGCGGTTATTGACGAAGAAAAACTGGTCGCCCCGGCTTTTCTTGCTCGACTCCGGCTTGCCCACGAAGCCGCGCACCGAAATGGAGTGCGTCACCTCCTCGCAGGCCGCCAGTTGCTCCTTGTAGCCGTTGCCCAGCAGCCCCACAATGCGCTGGCTCAGCTTGCCGGCGGGCAGGCCAAACACCTCCAAATCATTCTGATAGAGCGAAAAGGCAATCTGCGGATTGGCCAGCGCGACGTGCTGAAACTCGTCGAGAATGTGCCGCATTTCCACGGCGTTGCTCTTGAGGAAGTTGCGCCGGGCCGGCACGTTGAAGAACAGGTTCTTGACCGCAATGCTGGTGCCGTCGGGGCAGGCCGTGGGCTGCTGGCTGGTGATTTGGGAGCCCTCCACCAGCAGCAGCGTGCCGGTGTCCTGGTCGCGCTGCTTGGTGCGGATTTCGACCTGCGCCACCGCCGCGATGCTGGCCAGCGCCTCGCCCCGGAAGCCCAGCGTGCGGATGCGAAACAGGTCGTCGGTCGAGCGGATTTTGCTGGTGGCGTGGCGCTCTAGGCTCATGCGGGCATCGGTGGGGCTCATGCCGGCCCCGTTGTCCACCACTTGCACCAGCTGCTTGCCAGCCTCTTTCACAATGAGTTGAACCTGAGTAGCGCCGGCATCGACGGCGTTTTCCAGCAGCTCCTTCACCACCGAGGCGGGGCGCTGCACTACCTCGCCGGCCGCAATCTGGTTGGCGAGGTATTCGGGAAGCAGGTGAATAATATCAGGCATAGAATGTCGCGCAGGCAGCAGCTTGCGCCGGGGAAACTGAGAAAAGCTAACCAGCACGGAGACAAGCGAAACCGTGCCCAACAATAACCAAAAATCGACCGCGTTGTAAACCCTCGGCGGGGTTTTGTGCGTACCTTTGCGGCCAAATTGGTGTTTTTTAAGTGGTCAGTATCGGGCAATTAGTCGTCGGAAAAAGAAGTTCTTATCCAACAACTGGGCACCCGCTACGGATTACATGTTCCTGGTAGTGGAACCTCCAAACCCAGCCCGGGGGTTCCGCTGCTACCCACGACAAAAGTACGGCCTCCGCGGCCCGTTTGCCCCTTGAATAAACCCACCAACCCCACGGGGCTGATGCGCATCCCTTTCCTGCTAAGCACGGCGGCTCTGCTGCTGGCGGCGGGTTTGCTGCTGTCGTTTTCGGAAATCAAAAAGCTGCCCGCCGACCCGTTCATCAACACGCCGGCCGAGGTGGCCTGGGTCGACAGCGTGTTCAACTCGCTCACGCCGGACCAGCGCCTGGGCCAGTTTTTCATGGTGGCCGCGTACTCCAACAAGGACCGCAGCCACGTCGAGCGCATCGAGCGGCTGGTGCGCAACCAGGGCATTGGCGGGGTGATGTTTATGCAGGGCGGCCCCAAGCGCCAGGCCCTGATGGCCAACCGCCTGCAGGCCGCCGCCAAGGTGCCGCTGCTGGTGGCCATGGACGCTGAATGGGGCCTCGACATGCGCCTCGATTCCTCGGCCCACTTTGCCAAGCAGATGACGCTGGGCGCCATGGACGACCCCAGGTACGTGTACCAGATGGGCCAGGACATTGCCCGCAAAATGCGCGCGCTGGGCGTGCACATCGACTTCGCGCCGGTGCTCGACGTGAACTCCAACCCCGGCAACCCCGTGATTGGCAACCGCTCGTTTGGCGAAGACCAGAACCGCGTGGCCGCGCTGGGCGTGCAGTACCTCAAGGGCTTGCAGGACAACAAGGTGATGGCCGTGGCCAAGCACTTCCCCGGCCACGGCGACACCGACACCGACTCGCACGTGGCCCTGCCGGTTATCAACACCGACCTGGCCCGGCTGACGAAAGTGGATTTGGTGCCGTTTCAGCAGTCGTTCGAGAACGGCATCATGGGCGTGATGGTGGCCCACCTCTACATGCCGCTGTTCGACACGACCAATGCCAAAACCACCACCCTCTCGCACGCGCTGGTAACGGACCTGCTGAAGGACAAGATGGGCTTTAAAGGCCTGGTATTCACCGATGCGCTGAACATGCGCAGCGTGAGCAAGCTCTACAAAGACGGCGAGCTGGACGCCATGGCCCTGGCCGCCGGCAACGACATTCTGCTGTTTTCGGAAGATGTGCCCTCGGCGCTGCTGCGCATTCACGAGGCCGTGGCGGCGGGCACGCTGAAGCAGGAAGATTTGGACCTGCGCGTGAAGAAGATACTGCGGGCCAAGTACTGGGCCGGGCTTGACAAATACCGGCCGGTGAATCTGGTGACCCTGCGCGACAGCCTGAACCAGCCCAAATCGAAAGTGCTGGCCCAGGAGATTTTTGAGCACGCCGTGACCGTTGTGAAAAACGACGACAAGCTCCTCCCCTTCCAGCGGCTCGATACGCTGCGGATTGCCTCCATCACCATCGGCACGCAGGCGGAGGGGCCGTATGCCACTATTTTCAACAAATACCAGCCCGGCCCGGTGTATGCCGTGGCCGACCGCTACGCGCCCGACAGCACGTTTGCCCGCATCAGCAGCCGCCTCAGTGGCTACAACGTGGTGGTGGTGAGCCTGCACCAGATGAACAATACGCCCAGCCACAACTACGGCATCGGCGACGGGGCGCTGAAATTCATCAAGCAGCTGGAGGCCAGCAAGCGCTTCAAAACGGTGGTGGTGGCCATGGGCAACGCCTACTCGCTGAAGTTTCTGGAGGATGCCCGCACGCTGGTGTGCGGCTATGAGGACCATTATGCCGCGCAGCTGGTGGTGCCGCAGGTACTGTTCGGGGCGCTGCCGGCGCGGGGCAAGCTGCCGGTCACGGTATCGCCCACGCTGCCCGTGGCTACCGGCATTGCCACGCCCGACCTGCACCGCCTGCGCTACGCCGCCCCCGAAAGCCAGGGCCTGAGCTCGCGGGTATTGGCCCAGATTGATAACATCGCCCTCGAAAGCCAGACCTACGCCGCCGCGCCCGGCTGCCAGGTGTTGGTGGCCAAAAACGGCACGGTGGTGTTCGACCAAAGCTACGGCTACTGCACCTACGACCAGAGCCAGCCCGTGACCAGCAGCACCTTATACGACCTGGCCTCGGTGACCAAAGTGGCCGGCACGCTGCAGGCCGTGATGTACCTCAAGGACCAGGGCAAGCTGAACATTGACGAAAAAGTTGCCACCTACCTGCCCGAGCTGGCCCGCACCAACAAGCGCGACATGACCGTGCGCGACGTGCTGCTGCACCAGGCCGGCCTCAAGCCGGGCATTCCCACCTGGGAGCGCACCATCAACGGCAACGGCCTGAAACCCACGTTCTACGCCAGCACCCGCTCCGACGACTTCCCCAACGAGGTGGCGCCCGGCGAGTACAGCACCAAAGCTGCCGACGACTCCGTGTGGGCCTGGACCATGCGCTCCAGCCTGCTGCCCAAAATCAAAGGCAAGTACCCCACCGAGTATTCCGACCTGAGCTTCATTGTGATGAAGCGGGTGTGCGAAAAGATTCTGAAGCAGCCGATTGAGGGCTTTTTGCAGGACAATTTCTACCGCCCGCTCGGCCTGGGCAGTATGACGTACAACCCCCTGCAGCGCTTCCCTAAAAGCTGCATCGCGCCCACCGAAAACGACACCTACTACCGCCGCGAGCAGCTGCAAGGCACCGTGCACGACCAAACCGCCGCGCTGGTTGGCGGCGTGGGCGGCCACGCCGGCCTTTTCGCCACCGCGAATGATTTGGCCGTGCTGATGCAGATGAACCTGCAAAACGGCAACTACGGCGGCACCCGCTACTTCCAGAATCCGGTGGTTTCGGAGTTTGCCCGCCCGCAGAACGGCGGCCGGCGCGGCCTGGGCTGGGACCACGGCGACCCCAGCAAGCCCGAAGGCCCCACCAGCAACCTCTCGCCGGCCAGCACCTTCGGCCACACCGGCTTCACGGGCACCTGCGTGTGGATGGACCCCGACAACCAGATTCTCTACGTCTTCCTCTCCAACCGCGTGTACCCCGACGCGGGCAACAACAAGCTGCGCCAGTACAACATCCGCACGCGCATTCACGAAGTGATTTACAAGTCGCTGGCGGCGGAAAACGCTAGGAAGCTGGCTTCGGCCAACGCGGCGGCGCAGAAATAGTCCTCTTGTCTTATCGAATTAAAACGGGCCCACGACTGCAAAGTCGCGGGCCCGTGCTGTTTTTCACTTTATGAGGAAGTCCATCATCAGGTTGTAGCTGGTGCCGAAGGCCGTTTGCTGGGTTTCGCGCCAGCGCTGGTGCATGATGCCGATATCCCAATTGAGCTTGTGCTCGGAAAAGCTGCGCCGGTAATAGAGAGAGGCGCGGTTTTCGGTGAGCTTGTAGGGGCTCCAGTGGTGGCCCATTTTTTCGGCGGTGCCGGCGCTGTAGTCGTCGGATGCCGTCAGCACCTCATCGCTGACGATGAGCCAGTGGCGGTGCGCCTCGTCGAGCGGAATGGCAGCGCTCACCATGTCGCGGGCCCGAAATTCGAAGGGCGTGGGCCAGCGGCCAAAGTCAGGCGTAAAATAAAACCGGTAGTCGGCCCGCAGCGTGTTGGTGAAGAGCACCTTGCCGAATTTGGTATCGTAATACAGCTTTTGAAACGGGCGCAGCTCGTTGCGGTAGCGGTTGGGCTGGCTGGCGTCGTATGGCGCTTCTTCCGAGTACGCGTTGCGCCGCCAGTAGCCGGCCGAAACGGCCGTGCGCCAGTGCGGGCTCAGCCGGTAGATGAAGTCCTGCGTCAGCACCAGCAGCCCCTGCCGCTTCACGGGGTTCAGGTCGCCCGTGGGGTCGCTGTGCCGGCCGAAGCCAACGTCCGTCACCGACGTCCAGCGTTCCGAAAGCTCTTTATCGAACCCAAAAGCGACCCAGCTGGTGAGCTTGCCGCCCTGGGCTTCGGCCCCAATCTGAGCGGCGGCGCGGCCGGGCATCAGCAACAGGGCGACGGCCGCCGACAGGCCGGCAAGGGGTGTTTTTCTGACCATGCATTGCAATGATAATGAGGTCAAACCGTTGAGCTGCTCCTTGCTGAATGACCTGCGTGCCGGAGAATAATTCACGCAGTATTGCACGTCGAGGGTAAGGTTTTGGTGAAGGGAGACACGCTCACTTTTTGTCAACCTTTGCCAACTCAACATGCAGGTAGGCACCTCCACCGAATTTCACCGCCTCGGTCCTGATGGATTTGTAGCCGGGAGCCAGTATCAGCAGCGGTCGGTTGGAGCGCCAGTCTTTCGGACCGTGGCATCCTACCCAGCCCAGGCGGAAAAAACCGGCCTGATTGGTGGCGGCCATTTTCACGTCGCATCCGTTATGACAGGCGTGTTGCGCTTGAATGACGGCGCCTGCAATGGGTTTGCCCGTAGCAATGTCGACAATGCGGCCCTGCGCATAGGTGGCAATGGTGTCGAATACAAACATGGTCACTGCGGTTATCTGGCCTGAGCCGGTTTCGACCAGCGTGTCGTTTCCCATGCCCAGCATGCAATTATCGCACGGCGCATGGCCGGTTTCTACAGCAACTTCAGAGGTGTACCATTGCTGGTGCTGCGCCTGCCCCCGATTGCTGGCCAGCAGCAGCAGCCACGCAACTACCAGGCAGGTCGGATGTCGGAAGGTCATCGGGATTACGTAGGGAGGTTGTAGCAAATAAAACTACTCCTCGTCCGTCAGCCACGGCACTTCGCGGCTGGCGCAACAATGCGCCGGTTTCCCGGTTCGCTAAGCGCAACAGCATTTCCTCATGAACATCGGTATCGTTTGTTATCCCACTTTTGGCGGCTCGGGCGTGGTGGCCACCGAGTTGGGCAAGGCCCTGGCCCAGCGCGGGCACCGCGTGCATTTCATCACCTACAGCCAGCCGGTGCGGCTCGATTTCTTCAACGAAAACCTCTTTTACCACGAGGTGTATGTGCCGGCGTATCCGCTGTTCCAGTTTCCGCCCTATGAGCTGGCCCTGACCAGCAAGATGGTCGATATTGTGCAGAACGAAAAGCTTGACGTGCTGCACGTTCACTACGCCATTCCGCACGCCTCGGCCGCCTACATGGCCAAGCAGATTCTGCGCTCCCGGGGCATCCAGATTCCGGTAGTGACCACGCTGCACGGCACCGACATTACGCTGGTGGGCAAGGATGCCAGCTTCGAGCCGGTGGTGACGTTCAGCATCAACCAGAGCGACGGCGTGACGTCGGTTTCCGATGATTTGAAGCGCGAAACCTACCAGTATTTCGCGGTGGAGAAGAACATCACCGTCATTCCGAACTTCATCGACCTGCACCGCTTCAAGAAGCAGGAGAAAAGCCATTTCCGCGCCGCCATCGCGCCCGAGGGTGAAAAGCTGCTCATCCACACCAGCAACTTCCGCACCGTGAAGCGGGTGGAAGACGTGCTGCGCATTTTCGTGGGCGTGCGGGAGCAGATTCCGGCCAAGCTGCTGCTCGTGGGCGACGGCCCCGACCGCAACCGCATGGAAAAGCTGGCCCGCGACCTCGATGTGCACCGCGACCTGCGCTTCCTGGGCAAGCTCGAAGCCGTGGAGGAAGTGCTCAGCGTGGGCGACCTGTTCCTGATGCCGTCGGAAAACGAGAGCTTCGGCCTCGCCGCCCTCGAAGCCATGGCCTGCGAAGTGCCCGTGGTGAGCACCAATGCCGGCGGCATTCCCGAGCTGAACGTGCACGGCGTGACCGGCATGATTAGCGACATCGGCGACGTGGCCGACATGGTGAAAAACGCCCTCTACGTGCTCGACGACGAGAACCTGCCCCGCTTCAAGGCCGCCGCCCTGGCCCGGGCCAGGGAATTTGCGGTGGAGAACATTGTGCCGCGCTACGAGGAATGCTACCGCAAAGCCATGGAGGCCGTGAGCGTGGGCGTGTAGCCGCAGCCGCGGGAACGTTATTGGTCTTGCCCTGAAGCCTCAGCTTCTTCTGCATCTACAATTTTTACTTTCCCAGCGCCATAGCCAGCCAATGCGGCCGGAACAAAGGTTGTGAGCAGCAGTATCCACCAGCCAACCTCACTGCTATTGCTTTTAAACATCAAATATAGTCCAAACCACCAGCCTAATACAGCTAGCAGAAGCGTGGCAACCATATTAGGTTTGGTGGATTTGCTTAAGTTCATAAGGCTGAATAAACCCAGCCCTAAAGCAACTGGCACGCACACCCCAAACAGAAACATGGCCCACAGTATCTCTCCCTGAGATATGCGCGAGAGCCCTTTACCGGCTTCGGCAGCGGCTGGCAACGTACATAGCCCGCTTGCCAGTACCAACAATGCGCTCGACGCTCTCATTGGCACGTTAAAACAGCCCGATGGCCTCGTTCTTCACCACGGCCAGGGCCTGGGCGGTGGGCTCGGCGCCGTCCAACATCAGGCCTTCCAGAATGCGCTTGGCGAGCTCGGTGCCGCGCGCCTGGGCAGGGTTGCCGAGGCCGTGGTAGGCGCGGTTTACCATCGTAAGCACGTTTTCTTTGGACTCTTTTACCAGCGTCCAGGCATCGGCCGAGATGTAGAGCTGCTGCGAGAGGTTATGCTCGTATTCGGCCCGGATTTCCTGTTGCAGTAGGCGGTGAAACTCCGGCGCGGTGGAGCCGGCGCTGCTCAGGCGCACCAGAATATTATTGGGCGAGATGCGCTCCAGAAACAGCACCACCCGCTCGTAGGCCTGCAGGCGCAGCGGCAGCGTGGTTTTGTTGCTCTCGAGGCGCAGCTCGATGAGGCGGCGCTGCTGCTCACGCTCCAGAAACTCTTTAAACAGGAAGTAAATGGCCCCGGCCACGATGAGGGCCGGCAGAATAATTTTGAGCAGGTCGAAGAAATAGGTAGTCGAGTCCATTGGGAGGGAAGCTTTAGCTTGCCATTGGTTGCGAGAAACAGGTTTGGGCGGGCAAGCTGAGGCTTGCCGCACCCGGCGCAAACTTACGCCGTGAACCGCCGGGCCCCAACTCCTGTTTCCTTGCAGCGGCCGTCGTAACGCCCACATCGGCGGCGGCAGTATCTTTGTTATTATCTCTTTTTAAATCAACTTTCACTATGGCTTCCGTTGCCACCCTCGCCCCCATAAGCCTCACCGACCGCGCTGTGCAGGAGGTGAAAAACATCATCATCGAGAAAAACGTCCCCGACGATTACGGCCTGCGCATTGGCGTGCAGGGCGGCGGCTGCTCGGGCATGAGCTACCTGCTGGGCTTCGACAAGGCCAAGGATGCCGACGAAACCTACGACCTCGACGGCCTGAAGCTCATCATGGACAAGAAGCACGCCATGTACGTGCTGGGCATGGAGGTTGATTTCCAGGACGGCCTCAACGCCCGCGGCTTCGTCTTCAACAACCCCCAGGCCAAAAGCACCTGCGGCTGCGGCTCGTCGTTCTCGGCCTAATAAGGCACTGATTCTGCTAAAAGAGCCCCGGCTGAGTAGTCGGGGCTTTTTGCTTAGCGGCTGTTCGAATGCGCCGGTACGGTGTAGAGACGCATATTTGCGTCTCGTCGTCCGAGCCGTTCATCGGTATCCGTTCAACGACGAGACGCAAATATGCGTCTCTACACCGTGCTACTGCCCTTTTTTCTTTACATCATGGACATCAAATACCTGTCGGACGACAAAGGCAAAATCACCGGCGTTTTTATTCCGCTGGCGGAATGGGAGCGGCTGCAAAAGCAGTACGGCATCAGGGAAGAGGCCCCGGCCGACTCGGGCGCCAAGCTGCAGCAGTCGCTGGCCGAAGCCCTGAAAAAAGCGAAGCCGGAGTAGCCGCCGGCTAGTGCGCTGGCAGGGCCAGCAGCCCGCTAATGCCTTTCACATTGAGCCGGGCAAACTTGCGCACCCGGTCGAAGCGGGCGGTGGTTTCGTCCAGCTCTTCGTCTTTGGCCAAAGGCCTGGGCACCTCCGTGTGCAGGCGCTCGAAGATGGTGGCGGCAATGTCCATGTAGCCGAGCAGCAGCAGGTAGAGCTGCTTTTTCTCCGCCTCGGCGTAGCCCTTGGTCCGGATGGCTTTGTTCAGCGTATCGAGCTGGCTGGTTTCGTCGGTGAATAAATCGCGCAGCGTGCGGCGGCGCAGCCAGTACGTGGCCAGCTGCTCTTCGCTGGCCGAAGACACCGCAAACGGAAACCCCTCGGCAAAGGCCGTGGCCTGGGCATACGCCGTTTCGGCCTCGTACACGGTGGCCAGGTGCTTTTGCAGGCTCGCCCACAGGCCGGTGCGGGCTTTGTCGAAGGCACTGGCCGTGGTAGCATCAGAAGGGTTCATGGCTTGAATAAGGGAAAAAGTAAAGAACGTCCTGCTTCGACAAGCTCAGCAGGACGTTTCGGAGGATTCGTCCTACCGCCCGAAGTCGTCCTGCACGCGCACGATGTCGTCCTCGTCCGACGGATTGTCGGCATCGGTGTGCTGCCAGATTTCGGCCAGCACGCCCCAGTCTTTCAGGCCCACCAGGCGGTGGCGCTCGCCCTGCCTGAGGATGATGCGCTCGCCCACCTGGTAGCTTTTCACTTCGCCCTGCTCGTCGGTGTCGCTGATGGCCACACCCACGGGGCCCTGCACCACCTGCCAGATTTCGGCCCGGCGGTGGTGGTACTGCCAGCTCAGGCGCTGGTGCGGCGCCACCAGCAATACCTTGGGGCTAAGCTTGCCCGAAATCCGCAGGTTATCAACCGATAAACCGTCGAAATAGACGTTGGCAAATTGCTGGGCCTGGTCTTCGTCAATCACGAAAAAGCCGCCCCAGGGCCGCGTCGGGTCTTCTTTGGCGATGGTGAAACCCTGCTGCTTCAGCGTCTCGGCTACCTGCTGGAACAGGGCACGTTTTTGCGGGTCGGTGTCGGGCATGTGGTAAGTCTAAAAAAATAGCAACAAAGGTCAACGGCGCAATTTAGCGAAGTGTCCGTTGGCAGGCACCCGCCCTGCTAACAGGCCGGGCCGGTTTCACTCAATACGTCTTGGCCCCATCTTCCGGCACCACCACCACATAGTCGGCCATATCCACATTTTCCTTCTCCAGCGTCTGGAGCTGCGCTTGCGTTACCACGCTGAGGGTTTTCACGCGCAGCTTGGGCGCGTACTGACGCAGCCAGGCCACAATGCCGTCGTGGTGGTCGGAGTGGTAGCTGCCGTTGACGTGCAGCAGGGTCTGGCCGGGCTGGCGGCTGGCCATGATGAAGTGGGCCATGGTGGCATCCTTCAGCGCCTGGGCCTGGATGATGTTCTGGGCGCCGCCGCCGTGGGCCTGGCTACCGCCGCCGAACATGGCGGCCATGTTTTTGTAGCCGGGCAGGTCGTAGTCCACCTTCAGCGGCAGCGGGGCCAGCAGGGCGCGGTCGGCGGCGGGCAGCTTGTCGAGGGCGGTGAGGCTGCGCTGGGCCACGGCTTTGGCGAAGGGGCGCGGGGCGTTGGTGCCGACGACGGGCAGGTGGTTTTCGCGGGCGAAGCGCAGCAGCGGGCGGTAGTCGGTGGCGTAGTTGGGCCACGGGCGGGCCTGGCGCTCGAAGGCGGTATCGGCCAGCTCGCCGGTGGAATACGCAGCCACCAGCGGCTGCACGTCGCGCTCAAACATCTCCAGGCCGATGACCAGCTGGCCGGGCTTCTTCAGCTTCACCAGGTCCTTGGCCACCTGCAGCTCCAGCCAGTGCGCGAGGGCATCGTTGTGCTGCTCGCCAAACAGCACGACATCGGCCTGGGCCAGGTCCTGCATCATCTGGTCGAAATCGGCGGGCGGGCCGGCGGCGGTGAAGAGCCGGTAGGCCGGCCGGTCGCCGCGCAGGGTGAAGCTGGCGAGGCCAATGAGCAGCAGCAGGCAACTGGTGAGGCGAAGGAAACGCATAGAATCGGGCGGAGGCTATTATTAACAAAGAACGTCATGCCGGGCTTGTCGATGCATCTCTATTGCTGTAGTAAATCCTTTCGATTGGAATACCACAGCAGTAGAGATGCTTCGACAAGCTCAGCATGACGTTCAAAGGTCGTCAAGCGAGATACCGAACTTACCCCTTATAAAACATCCACTTGCCCAGCTCCTTGTAGGTCACCTTCTTGCCGTACATCAGAATGCCCACGCGGTAGATGCGCGCCGCCACCCACACCGTGCCGACAAAGCCGAGAATGAGCAGCACGATGGACAGCGCCAGCTGCCACATGGGCACGCCAAATGGCAACCGGATAACCATGGCAATGGGCGAGGTGAAGGGAATCATCGACATCCAGAAGGCCACCGGCCCGTCGGGGTTGCGCAGGATGACGGACACGCCCACGATGTAGCTCAGAATAAGCGGCATCGTGATGGGAAACATGAACTGTTGGGTGTCGGTCTGGTCGTCCACGGCCGCGCCCACGGCCCCGAACAGGGCCCCGTAGAGCAGGTAGCCGCCCAGGAAGTAGATGATGAAGCCGAACAGGATGGTGCCGATGGGCAGGTTTGCCAATACTTCGAACGCCTTGAAACGCCCGGTCATCACGGACTGCTGCTTCTGCGCATCCATTCCTTTATCGAAGGCGGCGGCAGCCGAGCGTGGCTCATCATCGGCCGAAGCTTTGGCAGCGCCAGGGGCTGTGGGCGCAGCAGCCATCTCCGTTTTGGGCTTTTCGTTGCCCATCAGCAGCGGCAACACCACCGACGATACCCCGAACGAGAGCACGCCCCATAGCAAAAACTGCGTAAGGCCCACCGCCGCGATGCCCACGATTTTGCCCATCATCAAGTCAAACGGCTTCACCGAGGAGAGCATGACTTCCATGATGCGGCTCGACTTCTCCTCCCCCACCCCGCGCATAATCTGCACGCCGTAGATGAAAATGAACATGTAGATGGCCAGCGCCAGCACGTAGGCCGTGCCCGAGGTGGCCAGGGCGTTGCTGTCGGCTTCCTTGCCCGTTTCGTCCAAGCTGATGGCCTGCAAATCGACCTTCGAGCGCAGCCGGTCGAGCTGCTCCTGCGAGAGGCCCGACTTCTGCATTTTCAGCTCCGAGAAGGCTTTGTTGAGGGCCGTTTCCACGGCCAGCTGCTTCTTGAGGCTGATGTTGCCTTTGCCGAAGAACTGCACGCCGGCGGGCTTCTCCACGTCGAGGCCGGCGGGGAGCACCAGCAGGCCGTCGTGCTTAGCTTTCTGGAAGCCTTTTTTGGCCTCGGCCAGGGTGCCGGTGGCGGGCACAAAGCGCAGCTGCGGGGTGCTCACGAGGCGGCCGGCAATGTTGAGGCCGGAGTCGTCGCGCACTTCCACCACGTCGGTGGTGTCGTTGTCGGAGCTGGCCATTTTGGCAATGACGAAGCCGAAGCCGGCCAGCAGCAGTGGCACAGCCAGCGTGAGCACAATAAAGGCCTTTTTGCGCACCCGGGTGAGGTATTCGCGCTGGGCAACGAGTAAAAATTTAGAAGCCATGATGGTTGTTTTTGTCGTCCTGAGCGCAGCGAAGGACCTTATCACGCCCGCACTGCTGGAATTGAAATTGCCGACGCGGGCAGCCGTGATAAGGTGCTTCCTCCGTCGGCCGGACAGGCGTGATTAGGCCGGCTCTTCCACCAGCGTTTCGGGCATGGTTTCGCGCACACGCCGGATGAAAATCTCGTTGATGCTCGGGATTTTCTCGCGGAAGGCCTCTATCTCGATAGCGGGCGAGTTGATGAGGTAGCGCAGCAGCTCGTTGGGGCGCACGCCTTCGTGCAGCTGCACCCGGAGGTAGAAATGGCCGTTTTCGCGGGCCTTCTGCTCCACCACTTCAAAGTCGGGATGTGTGACGATGGGCTTGCCCACGCCCTCCACCTCGTAGGTATTGGTCTTGAACTGGTTCCGAATCAGCTCAATGGGCCCGTCCAGCACCTTGCGCGAGCGGTTGATGAGGGCAATGTTGTCGCACATCTCCTCCACCGATTCCATGCGGTGCGTCGAGAAAATGATGGTGGCGCCCTGCTTGCGCAGCTCCAGAATCTCGTCTTTGATGAGGTTGGCGTTAATCGGGTCGAAGCCCGAGAAGGGCTCGTCCAGAATAATGAGCTTGGGCTCGTGCAGCACCGTGGCAATGAACTGCACCTTCTGCTGCATGCCCTTACTGAGGTCTTCCACGTTTTTGCCGGCCCATTCCTTTATCTCGAAACGATTCAGCCAGTGCTTGATGCGCGCCGTGGCCTCGGCCCGGCTCAGGCCGCGCAGCTGGGCCAGGTAGAGCAGCTGCTCGCCCACTTTCATCTTTTTGTAGAGCCCGCGCTCCTCGGGCAGGTAGCCGATTTGGGCAATGTGGCTCGGGTTGAGCCGCTCGCCCCGGAAGCGGATTTCGCCCTCGTCGGCCCCCGTAATCTGGGTGATGATGCGGATGAACGAGGTTTTGCCCGCGCCGTTGGGGCCCAGCAGGCCGAAGATGCTGCCTTCGGGAATGGCAAGGCTCACGCCGGACAGCGCGACGTGGTTGGCGTAGGCCTTCCGCACGTCGATGGCTTCGAGAATGGGCCGGGAAGTAGTTGGTTGCATGGCGAGAAAAAAGGTGAGAATAGCCGGGTGAAAGCAAATGTAGCCGCCTCTGCGCGCCGGGCACAACCCCGCAGGCAGCAAGCGGCCGAAAGCGGCCCCCAAACGGTGAATAAGGCCGATGAATGGGAGCCGAAGACCTAGCGGGCGGCCACCGGCTCGGGCTCGTCCAGCTCGCGCAGGCTGGCTTCGAGGCGGTCGAGGTGCTGGCCGTAGAGGCGCTGCAGGTACCAGCGGGCGGCCCGCACCACGGCCCATTGCAGCAGCAGGCCCACCGCCAGCAGGGCCGCGCCCAGGCCCAGCAGCAGGGCGGTGCGCACGCCGCCGGGCCGGCTCAGCTCCTTGCCCACCACGTATTCGTACACCAGCAGCAGCGCGGCCGGGGCCGTGCCCAGCGTCAGCCGGTAGTTGAAGCGGAGCATGCTGCGCAGGCCGGCGCACAGCCGCCGCAGGTTGCCCAGCACATGGCCGTCGGGCTGGGTCATCTGGCGCAGCATCTTCAGCTTGCGGTAGTAATAGCCCAGCATCACCAGCGCCAGCAGAAACAGGCTCACCACCTCCGCCCGCTCCAGGAAATTGTCGGCAAAGCCAATTAGCAGCGGCATGGCCACGGCAATGAGCGCCACATAAGCGGTTTCCCAGCGGGCGTTGCGGCGCATCTTTTCCACCAGCCCGTCGGAGCGTTGGGCCAGCAAGTGGCTGAGCGCCGCTTGGTCGAGCGGCGGCGCGGCGGGTTCGGGCTGCTGCCACTGGCGGCGAAGGTCATCGAGTTCCATCAGGCGGCGGGGACTAAAAGGGCGCGGAGTTTTTCCTGCACGCGGTGCATTTTCACGCGCACATTGTTTTGGGTGATGCCGAGAATCTCGGCCATCTCTTCATAAGGCCGGTCTTCGAGGTAGAGCAGAATAAAGGCCTTGTCCACGTCCGACAGCCGGCCGATAGCCCGATAGAGCTGGGCGCGGTCGTCGGCATCGTAGCCGGTTTCGGGGGCCTGGGCCACGGCCAGCGCCTCGGCATCGAGCCCCACCGGGGCGGGGCGGCGGGTGCGCTGGCGCAGGTTCGAGATGGCCACGTTCAGGGCAATGCGGTAGAGCCAGGTGCTGAGCTTGGCGTTGGGCTGGGGCACGTAGCGCGGCCACGCCCGCCACAGCTGCAGCACCATTTCCTGAAACAAGTCCTGGCGGTCGTCGGCATCTTGGCAATACAGCCGGGCCACGCGGCGCAGCAGCGGCTGGTACTCGTGCAGCGCGGCCAGAAAATCAGCAGACGGAGTGGCGGAGGCCATGCGGGTAAGAGTGTTTCGGGAGGTGAATCGGCGGCCGCGGCCGGGCATTACACGACTGTCAAAAAAAGTTGACGGTCTTTTTTCTCATCCAAAAACATTAGCAATTACTATCTGCCACCTAGGCCATTCTGTATCTTTGACCTAAGCGCGTTAGGTATGTCCCCCAGCCGAACCGGGTCCTCTGAAAAGAGGAAGCCCCGGCTGCTGTAACAGACCGGGGCTTCAGAAGTGTGGGGGTTTTAGTGGAACCCTTTACTTCTTCTGGAACATGAATAGGGACCGCGTGAGAAAACTACTGCAAACGGTTGGAAAAGCTGTTTTGCTGGGAGTGGCGAGCGGAGTGGGAAAGGCCATTGGCCTGTTCCTGCTCACGCAGTTGCTTCGGTAGTTAGTGAGGGGTTGGGCCGAGTGCCCGGCCCCTCATTTTTTGTTGGTCAAATATACAGAATTCTCTGAGAGAAAGTTGCTTTGTAGCACCTGCTTTAGCTTGTGCGTCGTTCGACGGGCACAAGCTAAAGCAGGTGCTACAAGGTTACGCGAAATACTCCTTCACTTTCTCGAAGAAGCCCTTCTCGTTCTTGCCGGGGTGGGGCGTGAAGTTGTCCGAGTCGCGCAGCTTCTCCAGCAGCTCGCGCTCCGAGCTGCTCACGTTTTTGGGCGTCCACACGTTGAGGTGGATGAGCTGGTCGCCGCGGCCGTAGCCGTTCAGGTCCTTGATGCCCTTGCCACGCAGGCGCAGGATTTTGCCCGGCTGGGTGCCGGGGTCCACCTTGATTTTCACCTTGCCCTCGATGGTGGGCACCTCCAGGCTGGCGCCCAGGGCCGCATCCACAAACGAGATGTACTGCTCGAACATGATGTTGTTGCCGTCGCGCTTCAGGAACTCGTGCGGCTCCTCCTCAATCTGGATGAGCAGGTCGCCGGGCACGCCGCCGCGCTCGGGGAAGTTGCCCTTGCCGTTCATGCTCAGCTGCATGTCGTTGGCCACGCCGGCCGGAATGTTGATGGGAATCACTTCCTCGTGCAGCTGGCGGCCTTCGCCCTTGCACACGTCGCAGGTCGTCACGATGGTTTTGCCTTCGCCGTTGCAGGTGGGGCAGGTGCTGGAGCTCACCATCTGGCCCAGCATGGTGTTCACCACGCGCTTGGTCTGGCCCTGGCCCTGGCAGGTGGGGCAGGTTTTGAGGTCGGTGCCATTTTTGGCGCCGGTGCCGCTGCACGGCTGGCAGGCCACGTAGCGCTTCACCTTAATTTTCTTCTCCACGCCGTTGGCGATTTCCTCTAAATCGAGCTTCAGCTTGATGCGCAGGTTCGAGCCCTTCTTCTGGCGCCGACCGCCCTGGCGCCCGCCCCCGAAGAAGCCCTCAAAACCGCCGCCCCCGCCGAAAATATCGCCGAACTGCGAGAAGATGTCCTCCATATTGGGCGAGCCGCCGCCGTTGCCGCCCATGCCCTGGTGGCCGTACCGGTCGTAGCGCGCCCGCTTATCGGCGTTGCTGAGCACCTCGTAGGCCTCGGCCGCTTCCTTGAATTTGTCTTCGGCCGTGGGGTCGTCGGGGTTTTTATCGGGATGGTACTTAATGGCCATCTTGCGGTAAGCCGACTTGATAACGTCGCCTTCCGCATTCTTGGCAATGCCTAATACCTCGTAATAATCGCGCTTAATGCTGGCCATCTTCTGCTTTATGAATCCGTCTGTCAATCGTCTGTCATCCTGAGCGCAGCGAAGGACCTTATCATGTCAGCCGCAGTAATTACTGCGTATCGTTCCATCGTGATAAGGTCCTTCGCTGCGCTCAGGATGACAGCTATTTTATTTTTTCAACCTCAATTCAACCCCTAAAATTACTGCCCCAGCACCACTTTGGCGTGGCGAATGACTTTATCGCCCAAATAGTAGCCCTGCTCCACCACGTCCACGATTTTCCCTTTCAGGTCGTCGCTGGGCACCGGTATCTGGGTGATGGCCTCGTGCAGCTCGGCATCGAAGTCGCCGCCCTTGGCATCCATGGCGGTCAAACCCTTTTGCTGCAGGGTTTTGTTCAGCTTGTTCTGAATAATGTCGATGCTTTCGCGCACGGCGTTGGCATCGGTGGTGCTGGCAGTGGCGTTGCGGGCGCGCTCGAAGTCGTCGAGCACGGGCAGCAGGGCCGTCATCAGCTCCTGGTTGGCGGTTTTAAACAGCTCGATGCGCTCCTTGGTGGTGCGGCGCTTGTAGTTCTCAAACTCGGCGGCCAGGCGCAGGTACTTGTCCTTGAGGTCGGCCAGCTCGGCATCGGTGCGCGAGGCTTCGGGCTGGGGCGCGCCGGTGGCGGTCATGTCCGGGTCGGTGGTTTCGCCGTCGGCATCGGCCATTTCGCCAGCTACGTGGTTGGGGTCAGCAGTCAGGTTGTCGTCCTGCGGCAGGTTAGTTTCGTTAGCCATTTGCGGAAATATTCGTCGGAAGGGGTTTTTCACGGGGTTAGCCGGTTAGTCAGGTGGCGGGCGCAAGGAGTGGGCCAAAGCGGCAATGGCTGCCATAGTGGCACTACAGATTTTTTGATAAACCGATGGCCAAAGCGCGATGAAAATTATTCTAACCCGCGAAAGTGTGGCAATGCGTGACGACGCTGATGCGCCGCATCAGCGCGGAATGACTGTTGCTGACACTACGAGCTTACCAGCAATTATTAAGGTCATTCGGCGGTCCGGCTATCTGGCTTCCATTGCCGGCGGCAGGGCAACGTGGACCGTTGTTTCCCGCATTCTACTTGCAGCTGTGGCGCAGCCATGGGCAGCCCCGAAACTGCGGATGCCGGTACCGGAGTAGTCGGGGCTGGATTTTTCGGCTAATGTGCTTGCTAGCCACTTCCGCTGCCGCGTACAGCAACACCCCAACCTTGTTTACGCGGAGCTTCAGCGCAGGCATTCGGCCACGCGCCCCGAGCCGCTTTAGCGCGCATGAATGCCCAGCTCCGGATGGTCGGGCTTGCCCACGAAGAAGGGAAAGCTGTCGGTGCCCAGGCTGCCGTGGCCGTCGCGCACGCTCACCAGCAGGCGGTAGGCCCCGCGCTCGCGGGGGGTGTGCACCACGGCGCGCAGGCCGGTGGCGCGGCGAATGGCGCCGGGGATGGTTTCGGGCGCGGTGCGGTTCTGGGGCAGCGTGTGCAGCTCATCGGCATCGCGCGTCACGGCCCATTGCACCCGGAGCGTGTCGCCCTCGGCGTCGGTCGCGCTAACGGTGGCCGGGTAGTCGGTATCGGGCAGCAGCGCCACGTCATCGAGCGGCTGCCGGCCGGCCAGTCGGACAGTGCCCACCTGCGGAGCCAGGTTGGGAAAGCGCTGATTGGTCCAGAGGTAGTGCATCATATCGAGCTGGGGCGTTTTTTCCCCCGCCGGCGATAGCAGGCTCAACCACATGGCCGTTTGCTCAAAGCGGTTGCCCCAATACAGCACGTAGCCGCCCAGGCAGCGCTCCGGGGCGCCCACGATGGCCGCCCGGTAGCCGCGCTCAATGGTGGCCACTTTTTCGGCATTGGTTGGCTCGATGGGCGCATTCCAGCTGGTGAGCGGCGACTCCCACCAGCCCCGCACGCCAAACTCGCCAATGACAAAGGCCCGCGACCAGCCGGCTTTTGCCAGGCGGGCCGGCTCAATGGCCAGCTTATCGAACACGTTGACGGTGAGGACGTCCAGGTCGGGGCACAGGTTGGCAATGGCCGGGATGGCGTAAATGCCATCGGTGACGGCCGTGGTCACCGGGTGGTTGGGGTCGAGCTGGTGAATCATGCGCACGGTTTCGTTCACCACCTGATACACCTTGAAGTCGCCGTTGTTGTTATCCAGCTCATTGCCAAGGTTCCACATAAGCAGGGCCGGGTGGTTTTTGTAGCGCATCACCTGCCGACATATCTCCTCCTGCTGGGCCCTCACCGCCTGGGGGTCGTAGTAGTCGAACTTTTCATAGGGCGGGCGCATCCACAGGCCAAACATGACGGTGAGGCCCTGGCGCTGCGCATCGTCCAGCAGCACATCGGCATAGTTGGGGGAATAGATGCGAACCGAATTGCCGCCACATTGCCGAATCAGGTCGAAGCGCTGCACCCCGCTGGCGCCTTTTATGAAATAGGGCTTGCCATTGCGCAGCAGCTGGTAGCCCGTGGCGGTGTGCGCCAGCCGCACCGGCACCACGCCCGCTTCCGGCTGAAGCGGCACCACGTCGGTGCCCATGGGCGCGGGTGCCGGCCGGCAGCCCAGCCCAATGGCCGCACCCCACAGGCACACAAGAAAACCTCGCAAAGCGGGGGCGAGACGGGGTAGATTGGCCACGGGGTAGCAGAAAAAATATTGTTTCAGCAAGCGCGCATGCCGCCGGACCGCCCACCCAGAACGGGCTCAGGCGGGCAAAATCAGCCCAGCGGTGAAACAATAAGAGTGGAGGAAGGCAATGGTTACAAAGCTAATCTACGACAGAACCTTGTTATAAATAAAATAAAACATTCTTTTATAATATATTGCAAGACACTATCATCCGGTTGCTACTCCTTTTATGTCTGACCCCTTAGCAACCGTTCCGTTTGCCTCCACACAGCCTGAGCAGGCCCAGCTTCCCCAAGTCCGGTTTGAGCACGCTGCCGGGGCGCGCCATATGCGTATTCTGGTCATCATCGGCGTGCTGCTGCTGGGGCATTTTGTGTGGTGGTTTGCCGACAGCAGTCACATCGGGTATGCGCCGCTCTTCTGGCTGCTCACGTTCTCGCTGGGCTACAAGCTCTTGCGCATGCTCCAGGAGTGGTACCACTATGCCTATGTGAAAGTGCCCGTGCCAATGCCCCTGAGCCCGGCTACCCGGCTGCGCACCGTGGACATGCTCACGACGGCCTGCCCCGGCGAGCCGCACGACATGATTATCAGAAGTCTGGAGGCGCTGGTGGCCGTGCGCTACCCGCACACCACCTACCTGTGCGACGAAGGCGACGAGCCCGAGTTGCGAGCAGCGTGCGCCCGTCTGGGTGTGGTACACGTCACCCGCCTCGACAAAAGCAACGCCAAGGCGGGCAATATCAACAACGCGCTGCGCCAGGCCACGGGCGAGCTGTGCGTGGTGCTGGACCCCGACCACGAGGTAATGCCCGATTTTCTGGACCAGGTGGTTTCTTACTTCGACGACCCCTCCGTGGGCTACGTGCAAGTGGTGCAAGCCTATGGCAACCAAAAGGAAAGCCTCATTGCGAAAGCCGCCGCCGAGCAAACCTACCACTTCTACGGCCCCTTGATGATGGGCATGAACCACTACAACACCGTGCAGGCCATCGGGGCCAACTGCACGTTTCGGCGGGCGGCGCTCGATGGCATCGGGGGGCACGCCGCGGGCCTCACCGAAGACATGCACACGGCCATGCGCCTGCACGCCGCCGGCTGGAAATCGGTATATGCCCCCGTGGTGGTGAGTCGTGGCCTGGTGCCGTCCACCCTCGGGGCCTTCTACATGCAACAGCTGAAATGGGCCCGCGGCACCTTCGACCTGCTGTTCCACGTGTACCCGAAGCTATTCAGCCAGTTCAGCGGGCGGCAGCGGCTGCACTACCTCACGGTGCCGCTGTACTTTATTTCGGGCCTGGTGGCGCTGGTCGATATTGTGGTGCCGGTGGCCTCGCTGCTGCTGCTGCAGTTTCCGTGGCACCTCTCGTTGCCGGAGTTCGCCTTGCACATGGTGCCCGTCACCTCCATTGGCCTGCTCATTCGCTACCACGCCCAGCACTGGCTGCGCGAGCCGCACGAGCCCGGCCTGCACCTGGCGGGGGGGCTGCTGCGCATTGCCACCTGGTGGGTGTATTCGCTGGGGCTGGTTTACACAATCTTTAACGTACGGGTGCCCTACATTCCCACGCCCAAGCAGGGCACCGTGAAAAACGAATGGCTGCTGTGCCTGCCCAATCTGGTGCTGGTTGGCCTATCCCTGGTGGCGGTGGTGGTGAGCATGCAGGTGCCGGGCACCCGCGGCCCCTACACCAAGCTGATGGCCACGCTGGCCCTCATCAATGTGGTGATTCTGCTGCTGTCGATACTGATGGCGCAACATGCTTTCCTGAACCGCCTGCGCCAGTTTTTATGGTCGCGGCAGCCCCTTTTTGCCTTCAAAAAAAGCATCGACCATGCCCTGGCCAACGGTGCGGGCATCATCAACCGGCGCCTGCGCTCCGGCTCCATCGCGTTTGCCGCCGGGCTGGCTGTGCTCAACGTGCTGGGCACGGCGGGCCTGGTGCTGGCGCAGTGGCACGAGCAGGTTTCCATTTCCGATGCCTACATCTGGGCCCATACTGGTTTCGGGCCATTGCGCATCGGCGGCCAGCTGCCCGGCACCCGGCCGCCGGCCGCCCAGCCAGCTCCTGGCAATGATGCCGTCTGGACCGAAGCTGCCAATTCAACCAATCAGCTGGTCAACCTGCAGCTGCCCTCCGCCGCTAGCGAAGTTCCGGTCGGGCTGATTGAGAAAATCAATCAGCGCGGCGGCATTCCCGTGCTTACCTGGCCCGCCAATGGCTCCCTGGCCCAGCGCCAGGCACTGCAGCAAGCGGTGCAGGGCATCATCAAGCGCAAAAACCAGCTGCTGCTGCGCCCGCTGCTGCCGGCGCGCAGCCCCTGGGCCTACCGCCGGGCCTGGCAACAGCTCGTGACCGCCTACCGCGCCAGCGGCGACACCACAGCCGTATGGGTCTGGACCCCGCCCCGCCCCGATTCCGTGGCCAGCTATTTCCCCGGCTCCGCCTACGTGACGTGGGTGGCGACCTCCTGCCCTGCCCTGCCCAACCCCAGCGTGCCAGCCACCGGCTGCTACCTGCAGTTTCGCCAGCAGGTTGCCATTCAGATTGAGATGCAGAGCAAGCCCATCCTGCTCTTTGCCGGGCAGGTGCCCGCAGCTCACCCCCAGCGCGTGCAACAAGTGGCCCGGCGGTACCCCGAAATCAAAGCAGTACTGTTTGAGCCCGGCAAGGCTTTGGCCGTCCGGAAACTGCCAACTGTGCTGGCCACCTATTGAGCCCCAGGCATCGGCTATGGGAATCAGTCATGCAGCGCCTTCCAAATCAGGTCCTTCAGCGGCTGGATGTTCTTATTTGTGAGACTGGAAATGAAGATGGCGGGCACTTCTTCCGGCAGCGTGGCGCGGATTTCGGCCTCCAGCTCCTCGTCAATCATGTCGGACTTGGTGATGGCCAGCAGGCGCTTCTTGTCCAGCAGGTCGGGGTTGAACTGCTCCAGCTCGCCGATGAGCACGTTGTACTCGGCGTTGATGTCGGGCGAGTCGCAGCTTATCATAAAGAGCAGCATGGAGTTGCGCTCGATGTGGCGCAGGAAGCGGGTGCCCAGGCCCTTGCCCTCGGCCGCGCCCTCGATGATGCCGGGAATGTCGGCCATCACGAACGACTTGTAGTCGCGGTAGGCCACCACGCCCAGGTTGGGCACCAGGGTGGTGAAGGCGTAGTCGGCAATCTTGGGCTTGGCCGCGCTCACCACCGACAGCAGCGTGCTTTTGCCGGCGTTGGGGAAGCCCACCAGGCCCACGTCGGCCAGCAGCTTCAGCTCCAGGATGATGATGGCCTCGATGGCCGGCTCGCCGGGCTGCGCGTACTGCGGGGCCTGGTTGATGGAATTCTTGAAATGGTCGTTGCCCCAGCCGCCGCGTCCGCCGGGCACGAGGATGAGCCGCTGGCCGTGCTCCGTGATTTCGAGCATCTGGTCGCCGGTAGCGGCATCGCGGGCCACGGTGCCGAGGGGCACCTGCAGCACAATGTCTTCGCCCTGCGCGCCGGAGCGCAGGTTTTCGCCCCCGCCCTCGCCGTCTTTGGCGAAGACGTGCTTCTGGTACTGCAGGTGCAGCAGCGTCCAGAGCTGCGAGTTGCCTTCGAGGATGATGTGGCCGCCACGGCCGCCGTCGCCGCCATCGGGGCCGCCGTTGGGCAGGCCCTTGGCCCGGAAAAAGTGGTGCGAGCCGGCACCGCCTTTGCCCGAGCGGCAGATGAGTTTGACGTAGTCGATGAAGTTATTGGAGGCCACGGGGTATTGAAATTTTGAGTGTTGAGGGTTGAGGGTTGAATGATTAGAGAGTCCCCGGCTGAGGAACCGAGTTAAAAAACGAGTTGCCGGAAATGAGCCAAAGGCCCTTTCCCGGCAACTCGTCAGTGTTTATTCAACACTTAAAACTCAACATTCAACACTTCTTAAGCTTTTACTTCGTTGGTTGCGGCGGCCGGGGCTTCGGGCTTGGCAGCCTGGTGCTGGTCAATCAGACCACAGATTTGAGCGAAGATGTCGTCAATCGGGCCGATGCCGTTGAGGGCGTGGAATTTCTTCTGGGCAGCGTAGTAGCCGGCCACCTGGGCGGTTTCGGTGTTGTACACCGTCACGCGGCGGCGGATTTTGGTTTCGTCCTGGTCGTCGGGGCGGTTGCTGGTTTTACCGCGCTCCAGCAGGCGGGTCACCAGCTCCTCCTCCGCCACTTCCAGCGCAATCATGCAGCCGATGCGCGTGTTGTGCGCGGCCATCAGCTGGTCGAGGCTTTCGGCCTGGGCCACGGTGCGGGGAAACCCGTCGAAGATAAAGCCACCGGCCTGGGGATTATCCTTCAACGCACTGCCAATCATGCCAATAACCACGGCATCGGGCACGAGCAGGCCTTCATCCATCAGCTTTTTTGCTTGCAGGCCGAGGTCGGTGCCCTGGGCAATCTGGGCGCGCAGCAGGTCGCCGGTGCTCAGGTGCACGAGGTTGTAGTGGGCAATGAGCTTTTGGCTCTGGGTTCCTTTGCCGGCACCGGGAGGGCCGAACAGCACGATATTCAACATTGTGGAAGACGCGTTGTGCGCGGGAGATGATTTGGTGAGGTGGGTTTGGGCAAGTTACTCAATCGTTACCAGAAACGTTACTACACGGCCACGTACACATCGGGCAGGTTGCGGCCCAGGCCGTCGTAGTCAAGGCCGTAGCCGACGACGAAGTCGTTGGGGATTTCCTTGGCCACGTAGCGCACGCTCAGCTCGTGGCGCAGGCTGGCGGGCTTGAAAAACAAGGCGGCAATCTCGACCGAGGCCGGCCCCTTGGCCAGCAGCGTGGGCATGAGGTGGTGCATTGTGGTGCCCGTGT
Source organism: Hymenobacter daeguensis (assembly GCF_054780555.1). Lineage (NCBI taxonomy): Bacteria > Pseudomonadati > Bacteroidota > Cytophagia > Cytophagales > Hymenobacteraceae > Hymenobacter > Hymenobacter daeguensis. The sequence continues at coordinate 84,303 of NZ_BAAGWC010000007.1, read as the reverse complement.
CCACGATGTCTTCTACGATGATGAGGTGGCGGCTCTGCACTTCCTCGCGCAGGCCCAGAATTTCCTGCACCACGCCCGTGCTGCCGGTGCCTTCGTAGGAGGCCACGCGGATGAAAACAATTTCGCACTCGCCCACAAAGCGCTTCAGCAAGTCGGAGGCAAACATGAAGCCGCCCGTGAGCACCACCACAAACAGCGGATTATGCCCGGCATAGTCGGCACTGAGCCGGCCGGCCAGACCGGTCACCACCTCATCCAACTGAGCGGCAGTGAAATACGGCCGAAATTCTTTGTTATGGATGGTAATGGTTGAATGGCCCATGCGGCGCGGGAAGTGAGTAATGAGGGTGCAAAGCTACTGTCTGAACCACGGATTCGTTTGGCTTTATCAGATTTGCCAGATTTTATGGACGTTATAAGGAGCCGTTGATTGCTTTACCGCAATGCAGCCAGCGCCCCGCTCGGCAGCGTTTTTATGAAAAAAGCCACTCCCTTTGGAGTGGCTTTTTTTCGCGCCGCAACTGGCACCTTGCCTTCGGGCGGGGGCAGAATCCGGGAAAGCCGAATACTTTCCGGGCTATTTCACCTCGCGCAACACCGTATAAATCACCTGGGCTGCCGCTGGTGCCAGGGCCTCTGCGTAGCGCACGTGCGGCCGGGCAGCTACCTCAACCCGCTTTTCGAGCTGCACCGGAGCCATGCCCCGCTCCCCGCCTTTCTGGGCAATGTGCGGAGCAATAACCAGCGACACAATGCTCATCAGCTTGATAAGAATGTTCATGCTGGGGCCGGACGTGTCTTTGAAAGGGTCGCCCACGGTGTCGCCGGTCACCGAGGCTTTGTGCGCGTCGGAGCCCTTGAATTCCATCTTGCCGTTCACCATCACCCCCTTTTCGAAGGACTTTTTGGCGTTGTCCCAGGCGCCGCCCGCGTTGCTCTGAAACATGGCCATGAGCACCCCGCTCACCGTCACGCCCGCCAGCAGGCCGCCCAGCACCTTCGGACCAAACAGGAAACCGATAATAATGGGCGTGAGCAGCGCAATGGCCCCCGGCAGAATCATCTCGCGAATAGCCGCCGTCGTCGAAATGGCCACGCACTTCTCGTACTCCGGCCGGCCCGTGCCTTCCATGATGCCCGGAATCTCGCGGAACTGCCGGCGCACTTCCTGCACCATGGCCATTGCTGCCCGGCCCACGGCCGCGATGGCCAGCGCCGAGAAGATGAACGGAATCATGGCGCCCACAAACAGGCCGGCCAGCACTTCCGCATTCGAGATGTCGATGGTGTCGATATGGGCCGTGCCCATGAAGGCGGCAAACAGCGCCAGCGACGTAAGTGCCGCCGAGGCAATGGCAAAGCCTTTGCCGGTAGCGGCCGTGGTGTTACCCACGGCATCCAGAATATCGGTGCGCTCGCGCACTTCCTTGGGCAGCTCGCTCATTTCAGCAATGCCGCCGGCGTTGTCGGCAATGGGGCCGAAGGCGTCGATGGCCAGCTGCATGGCGGTGGTGGCCATCATGCCGGCAGCGGCAATGGCCACGCCGTAGAGGCCGGCCGCCTTGAAGCTCAGCACGATACCGGCCGCCAGCACCAGAATGGGCAGCACCGTCGATTCCATGCCCACGGCCAGGCCGCCGATGACGGTGGTGGCGTGGCCGGTGCTGCTTTGCTGCACAATGCTCATCACCGGGCGCTTGCCCATGGCGGTGTAATACTCGGTGATGATGCTCATCAGGGTGCCGACCACGAGGCCAACCAGCACGGCGTAGAATACGTGCATGGCATCGAAGCTGATGTGCCGGATTTCAAAATTGCCAGTCGGCAAAATCCACATGATAAGGCCGTAGGATGCCGCCGCCGAAACAAGGACTGAAATATAATTGCCCAGGTTCAGCGCGCCCTGCACGTTGCCTCCTTCCTTCACCCGCACACACAGAATGCCAACGAGCGAGGCCAGGATGCCCATGCCCGCAATAGCCATGGGCAGGAAAATAGGCGAAAGCCCGCCAAAATTATCGTGTAAGACGTTTTCACCCAGATTGGTTACCTCACGGCCCAGCACCATGGTAGCCAGAATAGTGGCCACATACGAGCCAAACAAATCAGCCCCCATGCCAGCTACGTCGCCCACGTTGTCGCCCACGTTATCGGCAATGGTAGCGGGGTTGCGGGGGTCGTCTTCGGGAATGCCGGCTTCGACTTTGCCCACTAGGTCGGCCCCCACGTCGGCCGCTTTGGTGTAGATGCCGCCACCCACGCGGGCAAACAGGGCGATGCTCTCGGCCCCGAGCGAGAAGCCGGTGAGGACTTCCAGCGCTTTTTCCATCTCGGCACCATTGGCAAGGCCACTGGGCACGAACATCTTATAAAAAACAATAAACAGCGAGCCCAGCCCCAGCACAGCCAGGCCGGCCACGCCCATGCCCATCACCGAGCCGCCCGAAAACGACACGTTGAGCGCGCCGCTGAGGCTGGTTTTGGCCGCCTGCGCAGTACGCACGTTGGCTTTGGTGGCAATTTTCATCCCGATGTAGCCGGCCAGCGCGGAGAAAACCGCACCAATCAGAAAGGCGATGACGATGACCGGGCTGGAATTACCGCTGGTACTGCCCAGGTAAAAGAGAAACGCCCCGGCAATCAAGCCAAAGAGGGCCAGCACTTTGTATTCAGCTTTAAGAAAGGCGATGGCCCCGTCGGCAATGTAGCCGGCAATGGTGGTCATGCGGGCGTCGCCGGCATCCTGCCGGGCCACCCAGCCCGCCCGCAGCCAGGTATAGAGCAAGGCGAAAATGCCCAGCGCGGGCACAGCGTAAAGGTATTGGGTCATAAGAGAGAACAGTAAGAATGAGTGGGATTTGCGCTGCAAAGTAGCGTACTCGCCTCAGATTACTGCACAATGTCAAATTCACCCGGCTAAATGCGACAGCATGCCACCAAATACCTGAATGCCAGCCGGTGCTACCACCCGTTTGAGAGCAAGACGGCGCGAGGGCAGCTCACGGCCAGCCACGCGCCGCAAAGGCCGCTGATTCTTTGCTTTTATATGATTGGGCTGCGCATTGGCAATTCATATAAAAAGATAGTTCTTCCGGTCTTCTCCCCCTAGCCTATATCTTTGGGCTTGTTTTTACCCTACCGCCATTTATACCGGCAAATCAGGCCCTGATTTCTATGAAAGCATTTGTAATTAATCTTGAGCGCTCGGCCGCCCGGCGGGCTTCTATGCAACAGCAGCTTGATGCGCAAGGCATCGAATTTGAGTTTGTAAAGGCAGTGGATGGCGCTACCCTCACGGATGAGTACCTCAACCAGGTGTGTGATTATGAAGAGCTTAATAAGCGGCAGCACCTCATGCACAAGGGCATGTACGGCTGCATTCTGAGCCACTACCATATCTATCAGCGCATTGTGGCGGATAACCTGCCGTATGCCCTGGTTATGGAAGACGATATTATTATTGAGCCCGGCCTGAAAGCTATTCTGGCCGAGATAGAGCCGAAAATCAGGACCAACGAGGCCATTCTGCTGTTCTCGCAGAATAACCACATGCTCACCGTATTTTCTGAGCAGGACACCGAGAAGCTCAGCGGCCCCTACCGGATAGCGTACCCGATGATGCCGTGGGCCTTTGGCTCGACGGCCGCTTACATTATCAGCCTGGAGGCGGCGCGGGGCATGATGAACTGGGTGCTTCCGCTGCGCGATGCCCCCGATGCCTGGTATTCCTTTTACCGCGACAAAGCCATTCATAGCCTGCGCTGCGTCACGCCTTTTCTGATGAAACCCGCCGGCTTCACCAGCGACATCGATTACGTAGCCAACAACAGCCTCATGGGTCAAACCCTGGGCTTCATCAAGAAACATAAGATTCCGGTTCTCAACCAGTTGCTGGACTACCGCCGCAAGCTCGTGCTGGAAAAGGCCGTTCAATACACTTTCGCGCCCGAGCGCTCGCCCGTGGCCGAAGCACAGGAACTGTAGCCGCCCGCTAACCCGCCCGGCTACAGCTCCTGCATCAGCACCTGGTAGAGCGCCAGCATGCTGGCAATATCGCGCTTATCCACCAGCTCATCGGGCGTGTGCACGTGGTCTTCGGGCGCACCCACGAAGCACCAGTCCCAGGGCGCGGCGGCGTGTTGCAATTCCTTGGCATCGGAGCCGCCGCTGCCTTCTACTTCGAGCTGGTGCGCAATGCCCGAGGCCGCCGCAATGGCCCGGATGCGGTCCACGTAGGCGCGGCGCGGAATGAGCGAATCGCGCAGGGAGATGGCGCAGCCCTGCCCGGCGTGCACGCCCTCCGTCACCCAGGTAATGTCCGAAATCAGGGCCTGGCGCACGCCGTACGTTTCATTGATGTACTTAGCCAGGTAGGCCACCGAGCCGCCGCCGTGCTCCTCCCAGCAGGAGAAGGCAATAATGCCGTGCTCCAGGGTTTCGCAGAGGCGCAGCGCATTCCACACCCCGAGGCGGTTGTCGAGGTAGCAGCTTTGCACGGTAGTTTCGGTTTCGCGGAAGTCGCAATAGAAGGTAAGCTCCGTGCCCCGGTCTATTTCGCGGTGGAACGCGTAACCCAGCTGCCCGGTTTCTTCGTCTATGGTTAGCTCACAATCTACCAATCCTTGCGAATCCTGCCCCACCAAACGGTAGCCGGCTTCGGCCTGCGGGCCGCCAATGCGTACCAGCTGCCGCCCGTAGCGCACCGTGAACCCGATGCTGTCGAGGTGGGCAAACACGGCCGTGCGCGGCTGGCCAAACACCAGCAGCACGCAGTCCTGAAAGCGCTCATCGGCGATTATTTCGGGCTGGTGTTGCCAGGAAGTCTGATGCTGGCGAACGTAGTCCAGTACAAATCTGGTGAGGGCCGATTCGTGGCCGGCGGGGGCCGGAATGCGGCAAAGGTCGTGAAGCAGTTGCATGGGCAAAGAGAATTACGCCCAAAGCTAGGCCAAAGTCCGTACTTTAGCAGGACCATTCCCTTTTCCGTCATATTAGCGCCGGGCGGGCCTCCGGTTAGGCCTGTCTTCTATTTCTATTCTATGCTGCGTTTGCTGTTTTGTATCTGTTTGGGTCTGCTTTTGACACCATTGCTGGGCAGAGCTCAGAAGCTTGATACAATCCGCACTCCTCCGGCCATGAAAACCGTCGCCCTCGACTCGGTGGGCGTATTGCCCTCGGCCATTGATACCAAAGGCTGGCTGCTGCTGGATAAGGATATTCAGTTGGAATTGGACGGAGCTGTCCAGAATATTTACAATTTCAAGTACGACCGGGCCGAAAAGCAGTTTCGCTCGTTGCGGCGGCGCTATCCCAACCACCCCATGCCCTACTTTCTGCTGGGGCTGAGCACGTGGTGGAAGATTATGCCCACCAATTTTCAGTCGTCGCAATACGACAAAACCTTTTTCGCCTACATGGACACGGCCGTGACCAAGGCGCAACGGCTCTACGATGCCGATAACAACAACTACGAAGCCAGCTTCTTCCTCTCGGCCGCCTACGGCTTCGATGCGCGGCTGCACGCCGAGCGGCACGACTGGCGCAAGGCCACTGTGGGGGCCCGGCGCTCGCTGAACTTTCTGAAGAAAAGCCAGGAAGCCAATGGACTGAGCCCGGAGTTTCAGTTCGGGCAGGCGCTGTTTAACTACTACGCCGTCTGGATTCCTGACAACTACCCGCTGCTGAAGCCCGTGCTGCTGTTCTTTCCCAAAGGCGATAAGAAGCTGGGCCTGCAACAGTTGCGCAGTGTGGCCAACAACGGGTTTTACACCGCTACCGAGGCGCGGGTATTCCTCATGCGTATTCTCAAAAATGAGGAGAACAATGCCGAAGAGGCCATGCCGGTTTCGAAATACCTGGCCACAAAGTTTCCGGATAATGGATACTTCCAGCGCTTCTATGCTTTGCTGGCCTACGACCAGGGCGAATTTACCGACTGTGAGCGGGTAAGCCGCGAGATTCTCGACAAGATAAACAAAGGCATGCCCGGCTACGAAGGCATCAGTGGGCGCTACGCCAGCTACTTCCTGGGCTACCTGATGCAGAACCGCTACCGCGACATTGCCAAGGCCAAAGACTATTATCAGCGGTGCATTGTATTTGCCGAAAGCACCGGCGACACCTCGGGCGGGTTTTACCTGTTTGCCAACATCAACCTGGCCCGGCTGGCCGCTAAGGAGAAGGACCTGGCCGCCGCCAAGCGCTACTACACCGTGGTGGCCGACAAAGCCGACCACAAGTCGGAACAATACAAGGAGGCGAAGTTGTATCTGAAGAAAGCTAAGTAGCCGCCGGTCAGAATGGAATTAAAAGACCTTTATATAACGCCCTTCTACCTGGCAATTATTTACCTGATTGCCTATTCGCTACGCGCTTCCGTTACCAACGTTTACACCAGAAAGTATTTTATTCCGGCGCTATCGGTTAAGCTTATCGGGGCCATTGCGCTGGGCATTCTATATCATACCCTCTACGGCGGCGATACCAATAACTACTATCGTCAGGCTGGCATCGTGTACAATGCCTTTTTCGATTCGTTTGCGGCGGGCTGGGAGTTGGTCACCACTGCAGGCGATGAAACCCCTGCCATCAGCAAATATGTGGCTCAGCTTACCTGGTTCGGGCACGGCAGCAACGAGTACTTCGTCATTAGGGTAGCGGCCGTATTTGCGCTGCTTTCCTTTGATACTTACACAGTTATTGCAATAATGTTTGCGGCGGTTACGTTCACCGGCATGTGGGCGATGTACATGACGTTTGCCAAAATCCGGCCGCAGGCGTACAAGGAGCTTGCCACTGCCGTCTTTTTTCTGCCGTCGGTGTTTTTCTGGGGCTCGGGCTTGCTGAAGGATTCACTTTGTCTGGGCGCGCTGGGCTGGCTTTTCTATGCCTTTTACCGCGGGGCGATTGAGCGGAAGAATATCCTGCGCTGCGTGTTGCTGGGGGCAGGTGCTATCGGGGTGATTTTCGCCATGAAGATTTACATTCTTCTGGCTTTTCTGCCGCCGGCCCTGCTATGGGTCTTCAACGAAAGTACCCGCGACATCAGCAACACGGCCGTGCGCTGGCTGGTAAAACCGCTGTTTCTGGGAGTGGGCGCGCTTATTGCCGTTTACGCCATTGCCCAGCTCTCGGCGGCCGACGCCCGCTTCAATATCGACAACATTGGGGCTCAGAGCAAGCTCACGGCCGACTACCTGCAGCAGGTAAGTAAAACCGAACAGGGCTCGGGCTACAACATCGGGGTGCAGGACGGAACCATCGGCAGCATGGTAAAGCTGGCCCCGCAGGCCATTATCGTTTCGCTGTTTCGGCCGTTTCTGTGGGAGGCCCGCAACCCAACCATGGCCCTTTCGGCACTCGAAGCCACCTATTTTCTGTTCCTCACCCTGCGCATATTCTGGCGCGTGGGGTTCTTCAAAACGTTGAAAGCCATCAGCAGCATGCCGATACTAACGCTTTGCTTCGTTTTCAGCCTGATTTTTGCGATTTCCGTGGGGATTTCCAGCGGCAACTTCGGCACGCTGGTGCGCTATAAAGTCCCGCTGATGCCGTTCTACCTCGCGGGCCTCTACATCCTGCAAAGCGCAACAGTAAGCGCGGCCAAGCCCAAACGCCAACAACTCACAGCCCGGCAGCTGGCCCGTGCTTAAGCAAACAAGCCCAAAAAGTTAGCTGTGTTGGCATGTACCGAGTAGCGCTGCTCGATGGTGGTACGGGCGGCCGCCCCCAGACGCTGCCGCAGGCTGGCATCCTGCAATAGCTGGCGCAGGCTGGCTTCCCACTCTGCCGGCGTGGCGCACACAAAGCCGTTCTGGCCATGCTGCACCACTTCCGTGTTCATGCCAACCGGCGACACGAGCGGCGGCACACCCAAGGCCATGTACTGCAGGGCCTTGAAGGCACACTTCCCTTTGGCCCAGGGGTCATCTTCCAGCGGCATCAGGCCCACATGGAAGCCGAGCAGGTCGGCGATTTCCGTGTCTTTGCGCCAAGGCAGGAAAACCAGGGAGCGCAAGGGCAGATTGGGCGGCTGGTTGGAGATAACCCGGAACTCAAAATCCAGTCCCTCCGCCTCCAGGCGGGCCAGCACGGGCACTACCTGGTCGAGGTATTTGAGGGTGGAATGGGTACCGGTCCAGCCAATGACGAGGCGGCCGGGAGCAGCCTGGTCGCGCACTTGGTTGTGCAGATGCACCGTGTCGATGGTGGTTGGGTTGACCACTGCCCGGGGGTTGAACTGCCGGGCATAATCGGCCAGATAGGCATTGCCGCAGCTGTTTTTGTAGGCCCAGCGGCAGATGTCGGCCACTTTGTGGTGCCACTTCACCCCGGCGGCAATCTTATTGGCCTCGGAAGTATTGGCCAGCCAGATGGCATCGTCGAAATCGTAGATGATTTTCTTGCCGAGCACCCTGGCAATCAGCCATTCGAACACGGGCGGGCCCACCGGCGCGGCCTCCCGGTGCACAAACACGAAATCATACTTCGGCACCGAAAACAGCAGCTTGGCCCGACGCAGAAAACCACCCAGAATACCCATCGCCTTTGCGGCAGCCTGCCCGGGCTTGTAGAGAATGTCCCAGGTTGCCACCGATATAAACGGCGCCAGGTGATATTGATGGCCCGCCGCCGTCAGCAAACCGAGGTATTGTTCGAAACGAAAGCGCTGCGAGGGAGCCCGGCCGGGCGGATAAGGCACTAGAAACAGAATACGCACGAGCGAATAGGCTTTGGAAATAAACCGCAAAGGTACGCCGCGCGGCAAAGGCGACGGCAAGGCCCATCAGGCCGGCAAAGGGCCGATGAGGCGCTGGTAGCACGCCGCAAGCAGCTCATAGGTACCGGCAGGGGCAAATTTTGTCCGCACAAATTGGCGGCTGGCTTTTGAGAATTGCTGCCGCAACGCCGCATCGGCGGCCAGCCGGACGATGGCGGCCGCCATGGCAGGCACGTCGCGGTTGGGTACCAGCAGGCCGGACTGGCCGTTTTCAAACAGCTCGGCCGGGCCCCCACAGTCGGAGGCAATGAGGGGCACACCGTAGTACAGCGCATCGAGGCAGGTGAGGGAGAAGGACTCCGCTTCGGAGAAATTGAGCACGATGTCGTGCCCCTTCATGGCCGCTTCGGTATTCGCCGCGAAACCGTCAAACTGAACGGCATCCTGCAAGCCGGCTGCCCGGGCAGCCGCTTCCAGCTCCTGCCGAAACTCCTGGTTTTTAGCCATGCCCATGTCGCCGCCCACAAAATGCAGGCGCAGGCCCGGGTTTTGAGCATACGCAGTGCGAAACGCCGCCAGCGCCAGGTCCTGGCCCTTGCCCCGGATGTAGTTGCTGAGGTACAGCAGCCGCAGGGAGGCCGCCGGGCTGGTGCCAACGGTGTAGGGCGGCAGTTCCTCGCCCCGGGCAGGCAGCGGGTCGTACACGGTTTGCACGTGGGCATTGGTCGAAGCAAAGTAGCTCCGCACGGCCTCCGACACACACAATACCCGTTGAGCGGCGTGCTCGGCCAGCCAGCGCCACGGCCGCGCAAATAGCTGCGGCAACACCTGCGGCAGGAACCGCACGTGCGTGAGCACGGGCAGCTTTCCCAGGCTCAGCCAGCGGGCCACGTAGCCGGTCAGGTTGTAAAAGTCATTCATGTGCAGCGCCCGCGCGCCCTCCTGCCGCGCCAGTCGGCGCAGCCGCCAGCCATTGAGCAGCAGCATGGGCAGGTAGCGCAGCAAATCGGCCGGCCGTCGGCTGATTTCTACAAACGGCAGCTCGTGTACCCGGTAGCCATCGGCCTCCAGCACAGCGCGGCCGGTGCTGCCGGTGGGCAGCACGTACGCAAAATCGAATCGGTCGCGGAGCGGGCTGGTGGCGTGGCGCAGCGCATTGAGGGCACCGGTTACCGCCCGCGAGTTGTCTACGAGCAGAACCAGGGGCCGGACGGGAACAGCACGGGGAGTTGGGTTCATAGCAAATCGAAAAAGCCCTTGCCGCTAAGCACCGTTGCCTAACGTGCTTTGGCAGGCAATAAGCCGGAAATCAGCTTTTTCCATTGGGCAAAGATGTGCTCGGGCGTGAAATCGTTGGCGCGGCGGTGGGCAGCGACGGCCAGCTGCTCACGGGCCGGGGCATCGCGCAGCAGCTGGTCCAGGGTATCGGTCCAGCAGGCAATGTCGGCGGTGAGGCTGGCGGGCTGGTTCAGCATGGGCATCAGCAGGCCGAAATCGGCGCGCTCGGCGTGGCGCAGCGGCGTTTTGGGCGCGGCCGTGGTGGGGGCCAGCATTTCGCGGGGCCCGGTGGGGCAGTCGGTTGATACCACCGGAATGCCGCAAATCATGGCCTCCCCCAGGGCCATCGGATAGCCTTCCCAGGCCGAGGGAAACACAAACGCCGCCGCTGGCCGAATGTACTGGAAAGGGTTTTTCTGCATCCCCACGAAGTACACGTCGTAGTCCGGAGTCAATGCCTCGGCGGGCTGGCTCATGGCCTGGTACACCCGCAGGCCCAGCGCCCGGGCGTGGCTCACCAGCGGCTCGCGCAGCTCGCCATCGCCCACGAAGACCAGCTTGGCAGGCTGCCGCTTCAGCAGCGCCGCAAATACATCGAGCAGGGGAGCCTGGTTTTTCTGCACCGCCAGGCGGCCGGAGGTCACCAGCACCGGGGCGGCATCATACACGGCCTGCATGGCGGCATCGAGCGGCTTGCGGCTCAGTGCCCGCACCTGCTCTACCTCAAATGAATTATTGATGGCCAGCAGCTTAGCCTGGGGCACGCCGAATATCCCGGCCATTTCCGGAATAATGTCACGGCTCACGGTCACCACCTTGTCGGCCCGCTGGTAGAGCCGGGGCATCAGCACCTTCTTTCGCAGCCAGCCCACGGCCCCACTGATGTTGAGGTCGTGCACCTTGGACCCGTGAATGAGCAGCACCACTTTTTCGCGGCCCTTGCTGAGCAGATTAATATAGTCGGCCCCTTCCAGGTGGCTGATAGCCACGTCGCAGGCCAGCTCTTTTTTCAGCTGGCGCAGGCGCTGCACCCGCTGCCAGAAATTTCGGGCTTTGGCCAGGGGGCTGCCCCCACCGGGCACATCCAGGCTCACTACCGGGTTGCCGCTGGGGTAGAGGTCAGCATCGTCTTTATTGAAGACGACTTCCGTTACCTGATAGTCTTTGCTCAGCTCCACGCTGTGGTCGTGGAACACGCGCTGGGCACCGCCCAAGCCACGGTTTGGAATAATTAACAGCAGCCGGGGCCGGGTATCCGAATTGGTTGTCATCATTTGCAAAATCGGTGGCACAACTAGCTGGCGGCCAACTTTTGCCGCGCAGGCGTTGAAACGCCTTCCGGCACCCACCCGGGTTTGCCGCTTCTTAACTTTTGAAAATCAACGAGGCCGTGCGCTCAGGCAGGTAGCTGCGTCTTGCCGTACACGGGGGTGGGGCTGTTGTTGGCCAGCATCCGCACCACGGCTGCTTCCAGCTTCTGCAGGTCCACGGCGTAGTCTTTGCCGTTCTGCAGCTCGCCGCCCACCACTACGTCGTAGTAGCGCATTCCCATGGTATATGCCTGCCAGTAGTACAAGGGCATGAGGTAGTTGGCCGGCATTAGCTCGATGACCTGGCTGAACTCGGGGTTCATGTAGAACATCTGAATCATGCCCGCTCCGTGCAGGGCCACCATGTGTTCGGTTTCCTGAAAAAGCTGGGCCTGCTCGTCAATGGTGAGGTGCTCGGCCAGCACCATCTCGAAACCGTGCCGCTGAAGCATGGCCCACACCTCGTCTTCGTTGGTGAGGTAGCGGGTATAGAGCTTGCGGTCGCGGTTCAGGAATACGCGGCGGTGCGGGCGGCTTTCGGGCATTTCATACAGCTGGCGCATCTGGCGCCAGGTTTCCTTGCTGAAATGCAGTGCCTGCATTTTGTAGAGCTTGCCCACGCGCAGCCATTCGCCGGGCTCCACAATGCGCCAGTTCAGGCTCCGGAACTGGTGGCTTCTCTTATACAGGTACTGAAAAAAGGGCTGCTCGTACACGTAGCGGTTCACCAGCAGCGGCAGGTCGTGCGGCAGATTGGTACGGTCCCACACCGTGAGCGAACTGAGCGCATCCACAAAATGGTGGTAGTAGTTGCGCGTGGCCGAGCCATCGTACAGCACGGCTTTCTCAATGGGCTTGGCCGAGTTGCGATTAAGCAGATGCGGCATGATGTAGGGATATTGCCGGTCGTGCTTAAACACGACCGTTTGCTCTATCAGCTCATTGAAGCCCTTGGTGCCGAGCAGTCGCTCCGGCTCAATCAATACATCGTCGATGCCGATGACGTACTCGGTCTGGGTATTCCATTTGGCGCTGTCCTCGGCAACGAAAGCGCTGAAAACCGGGTCGTCAAACTCCGTAGGCAAATTATCGAACACGTTTTCCTGCCGCATGAGCAGCTGCTCATGCACCGAGTCGTCGCTGCGAATCTGCCAGAACCGGGCGGCAATCTTACGCCCCAGGCCGGTACGCCATAAAACGAAGCGGGTAAAACGGGTTAAAATATTTTGCATATACACATTTAGACTTAACAGAAACCGGTGCAGCTGATACGCTTCAGGCCCGGCCGGTTAAAGTTGAAGAACAAAGATATTACACGATGGGAAGCCCGGCGCGTGGTCCCGCCGGCTTAGCCAGGCCGGTACATCTTTAAGTAGGCGGCTACGCAACGGTCCATCCGGAATTTTTCGAAGGCCCGCTCGGCCAGCTGGCTGTGCTGCCGCAGCAAGGCCGGGTCGAGCAGGTAAGCCCGCAGGGCAGCCGTAAGCTGCGCCGGGTCAGTCAGCCGCCAGTCGGCCTGGTCGAGCACTACCCCGGCCAGGCCCTGGTCGGTTTCCAGCATGGCAGGCACTTCACCAATACGGCTGGCAATCACGGGCTTGCCGCACGAGAGATATTCGGCAATGGAATTGGGCAGGCTTTCGGCGTGGAAATAGCTGGGCAGCAACCCCACATCAAACAAATCGACCCAATCGATGGGATTACGCGAGAAGCCCGTGAAATGCAGCCGCGGATGCGGATACTGCGCCCGTAAGCCGGTGAGGTAGTCGCTGTCGCCCACCAGCACGAGGTGCAGGTTTTCGAAGGCTTCGCTCAGGGCCAGAAAAGAGTCGATGGCGTGCTGCCAGCCTTTCTCTGGGATGCCCCGCGCCACCATACCCGCCACAAAGGCATCGGCCGGAATGCCCAGCCTTTGCCGGGTGTGCTCCGCTTTGGCCGCCGAAAACTGCCCATCGAACCCATTATAGATTTTTGCATGGGGCAGGCTGGCCAGGGGCCGCACGCCCGGCTGCCGGAAAATTTCCAGGTTCTTGTCGGTCAGGTACACCACGCTGGCCGCGTGCTGCAGGGCGTAGTTGCCTTTGGGCGTCACTTCGGGCGCATCAGCTTTGTGCAGAAACAGCTCGTAGCAGCCGTGCATGGTAATAACCAGCGGAATATTCAGCCCTTGCAGTGCCCTGGCGGCCGCATAATCGGCCTTGATGGTGTGCGTGTTCACCACATCGGGCCGCAGGCGCTCGATGGTCTGGCGCAGGTGCCGTATCAGCTGGGTTTCGCGCCACGAAGAGGTGAAGCCGAAGCGGCGGCGCAGGCCGTCGGCTTTGCGCAGGGCAGTATCGGCTACGCCATTGCCGCCAAAGGCAATGACCGGCACATCGGGGGCCAGCTGGCGCACCAGGTCTTCGTTGGTATGGTGAGCGTAGTGGCTGTAGAGATGGACGCTGTGCCCGGCCGCGTGCAGCGCCTGCGCCAGCCGGAGAACGAAGGTTTGGGCACCGCCGGTGCGCAGGTCCTCCACCGTAAGCAGGATTTTCATAGTCTGTCAACAAATTTTGGTTGGTCGCTATCAGCCAGCACGTTTCGTCAATTGCGTTGAACAACACCCGCAGCCTGCCAAAAAAGTTCTGGCGATGGCGTTCCGGCTTAGGCCGTCACCAGCAGGTAGCGGCGCAACGGCGCAGGCACGTAGGTGGCAAATGGCGTGCGCAGGAAAAGCAGCCAGGTAAATGCCGTGAGCAGCAGCGTAGCCACGGTTCCGACCGCCCCAAACAGCCACAGCGAGTCGGGCAGTACCTGGCGCACGCCCCATACCAGGCCATAGATGGCCGCCCCCGCCAGACTTATGCCTATCAGCGGCCGCACCACGGCCCCCATGATGGCTCCCAGCGTCAGGTCCAGATGTTTTTTCAGCAGGTAGGGGGTGTACCACACCGAGGTGAGCAGCGAAGCCACCAGCGTACCAATCAGCACGCCCGGCAGCCCAATGCGATGCCCGAGGAATATGGACAGCGTGATGTTGATGGGAGCCTCCACCAGGCCCATCAGGCTTATGGAACGGGTAATGCCCTTGGCGTAAAGAAACGAAGACCCGGTCCGCACCAGCGTTTGCTGCACCGTAATGCCCAGCGCGAGCACCAGCACCAGCTTGCCGGCAAAGAAACTAGGCCCTACCCAAAGGGCGATGAACCAGCCATTCAGGCTCACGATGAGCCAGAACAAGAGCATACACAGGGCTGTCACCAGCACCAGAATGCGCTTGTATTGCACCAGGGCCTGCTCCTTCGTTTCCCGGGTAGTGATTTCCATCAGCGCGGGCGTAGCATTGTCCATCACTTTGGCAATGAGGCCCATGGCTATTTCCGGAATGCGCGTAGTAAGCGAAAACACCGATACGGCTGCCAATGAGATAATCTGCCCGATGACCAGGCGGTCGGTCTGCATGATAATCAGGCCGGCCACTCCGTTCACAAACAGGAAAATGCCATAGTTGAAAAGCTCGCGCAACAGCTTCGCATCGAAATAACGGAACGTTATGCGCAGGTGCGGGTAATAGCGTCGCAACAGCACAAACTGCACAACTCCGTTTGCAATCAACTGAAAGAATGCACTATACACAAATGACCACAGCCCGCCCCCAAAATACAGAAACACGACGGTCAGAATAGTGCCCGATAGGGTAACCACGAAGGTGGCGGTGCCAATCAGCGTTTGGCGGTGGTGCGCAAAGAAGAGCCCGCCCGTACCGCGCTGCAGAAACTGCAGGCCGGCATACAAACCCATCCAGCAGATAATGGGCACGGCATCCGAAGCCAAATCGGGGCGGAGGTGGTAGATGCTTGGCACAAACGGCGCAAAGAAAAACGCCGCAATGGTGACCACCAGCCCCAAAACGCCCGCTGCAATAGTGCCCGTGCTCAATACCTGGTTCACCATGAACGTATTGTGCTCATCGTCGCCGCGATACATGGCCAGCTGCCGGATAACGGCGGTTCCGATGCCAAAATCGAAAGAGCCTAAATAATTGGTTATCTGAAAGAACAGGATAGACAGGCCATACGCATCCTTGTCCAGATACCGCAGCATCATGGGGGTACTGACAATGGATACCATCATGGAAATGATGGTAAACGCCTGCGAGGAAATAGTACCCATTAGCGCGGAACGGCTACGGGAAACGGAATTGGCCATAGGTAGTCATGAAACGGTGCGGGCATCGCCGGGGCGCGCGGCACATAAACGGGGAATGTGGCCTTCAGCCGCCACGCAATTCGCAGCTCGTTATTTTCTGAGTTTTTTTAGCCAGTCGAGAGACGACGGCGACAGGTTCTTTTTCAGGTATGAGCGCAGCTCTTGCGACTTCTCCTGGAAGAAGGTTTCATTCTCGCCGGCATATACCAGCTGCTGTTTAGCTAGCCGCACGATATCAGCCAGATAGTTTTTTTTGTGCAGGTCCAGCCGATTGAACAGGTTCACCATGCCCAGCTTGCTCACCACTATTTCGCGGAGGTAGAGTTTCGCCGTGAGGGTTTTGGCATCGTTGCTGGCGTGCAGCCGGTACGAAACCAACGGTTTATTAATGAAATAGAAATCGCCGAACAATGCCACGCGCATCCACAAATCCCAGTCGCAGATGTAGCGCAGCTGGTTGTTGAATTCCAAGCCGTGCTTCAGCAGCAATTCCCGCCGCATCAGCACGGCCGGCATCGAGACGAAATTCCAATTGTAGTACAGGTAATGAAACGCCCGGCTTTTGTCCATTAACGGCTGGGCTACTATTTCCTGCCACATGCTGGCCATGCCGGGGTGGCGGGCAGCCCAGTGGCTGGGAGCTGTCACCGTACCATTGCCATCAATTACATTGATATCGGAATGCACGAGCCCGACGCCTGGATACTGCTCCATGACGGCCACACGCAATTCCAGATTTTCCGGCACCATGGTGTCATCGTCGGAAAATACGTAAACGTATTTGCCTTTCGCCAGCCGCAGGGCTTTGTTATAGTTATTAACCGGCCCGATGTTAACGGCATTTTTAACGTAAACAATCCGGGGGTCGTTAATAGCGGCGACTACCTGCTCCGTATCGTCGGGTGAGCAGTTATCGGTAATAATAATTTCAAAATCCTGAAAGGTCTGAGCTAAAATACTCGCAATGGTATCCTGAATAAGCTGCCTGCGGTTGTAAGTAGGCACTAATACGCTTACCTGGGGAATGTGCTCAGTCATTAGCTTGCTTTATTTATTCTGAAAATGGCGTTAGTGATAAAGAATGAATTAGCCTGCCGGAATGCTCCTGCTATCCACCAAGTATTAGACCTCACCTAAGCGAATGTGCTCGGGTGAGGTCTAACGCTTTTAGGGACGAAAAAGACGGCTTGCAAGCCCAGTCATAGTATAATTAGCGCGAAGCAAGGAACTGGCCGATTACCTCTACAATGTAGTCGTAGTGCACTTCCTGCAGGCCGGGCCACACGCCCAGCCAGAACGAGCGGTTCATAATGGTGTCGGTGTTGGCCAGGTCGCCCACCACGCGGTGCTCAATGCCCTGGTAAGCGGGCTGGCGCAGCAGGTTGCCGGCAAACAACAGACGGGTGCCAATCTTGTGCTCTTCGAGGTACTCCACAATGTCCTGACGGCTCAGCGGGCTGTCGTCGCGCAGCGTGATGAGAAAACCAAACCAGCTCGGGTCAGCGCCTTCCGTGGCTTCGGGCAGAATGAAGTGCTCTTCAAACTGCTTCAGCTTCTGGTACAGCATGGCGTGGTTTTCGCGGCGGCGCTGCACGAAGTGGTCGGCTTTGGTGAGCTGGCTCAGGCCAATGGCAGCCTGCATATCGGTCACCTTCAGGTTGAAGCCGATGTGCGAGTAGGTGTATTTGTGGTCGTAGCCGTAGGGCAGCTCGCCCAGCTGCCAGCAGAAACGCTTGTTGCAGGTATTGTCTTTGCCGGGCTCGCAGTAGCAGTCCCGGCCCCAGTCGCGGAAGCTTTCGGCAATCATCTTCAACTTGATGTTGTTGATGAGCACCGCGCCGCCTTCGCCCATGGTGATGTGGTGGGCCGGATAGAACGACAGGGTGGCAAGGTCGCCGAAGGTGCCGGTTTTTTTGCCGTTGTAGGTAGCACCCAGCGAGTCGCAGTCGTCCTCAATCACCCACAGGTTATATTTCTTGGCCACGCGCATCACCTCGTCCAGGTTGAACGGGTTGCCCAGCGTGTGCGCCATCATAATGGCCTTGGTTTTGGGCGTCACGGCCTGCTCCAGTAGCTCGGCCTTGATGTTGTAGGTCGGAATGTCAACGTCGATGAACACCGGCACGCAGCCGAACTGAATCATCGGATTGACCGTGGTGGGGAAACCGGCAGCCACCGTAATAATCTCGTCGCCGGGCTTGATGGCGCGGTCGCCCAGTTTGGGCGAAGTCAGGGTGTAGAAGGCCACGAGGTTGGCCGACGAGCCCGAGTTGACCACGATGGACGACTTGCAGCCGAACCACTTGGCCAGCTTCTGCTCGAATTTCGGGCCGAAGCGGCCGGTTGTCAGCCAGCCGTCGATGGTGGCATCCACGCCGTACATCAGGTCATCTACGTCCAGCACCTTGCCGGTTACCGGGATGTAATC
The DNA here is from genome assembly GCF_054780555.1 of Hymenobacter daeguensis. NCBI lineage: Bacteria > Pseudomonadati > Bacteroidota > Cytophagia > Cytophagales > Hymenobacteraceae > Hymenobacter > Hymenobacter daeguensis. The sequence continues at coordinate 66,380 of NZ_BAAGWC010000007.1, read as the reverse complement.
CTGGCCGGGCACGATGGTTTTGGTGACATTGGGTAGAATAGCTTCCTGAAGCTGAGCCTCCAGCGCCTCGTTAATATTCTTGTATTTGGTTTCCTGTTTTTGCATGTAGCAGTCGGCTTATTGGTGCCGCAAAGGTAAGGTGATTTGAGTAGCAGGCTTTTCAGCAGGCAGAAGAATCAGGTGCCTTCCATTTCCAGTGGCTTCACGAAGGGCTCCATCTGGGTGATGGGATGGCCAAAGGCAATCTTGGGGTAGCAGTTGGTATGCGAGTCAACCATCACTTGCAGCAGGGCAGGCTGCTGCGGGTCTTGCCAGAGCCAGGCCGAGGCCTCGTCCAGCTTAGCCGGGTCGCTTACCGAAAGAGCAGGAATTCCGTAAGCTTCGGCAATCTTGATAAAATCAGGGGCACTGTATCCCCAGAACGTGCTTTGGTAACGGCCCTCGAAGTACGAATCCTGAAACTGCCGAATCATGCCCAGGCAGTTGTTGTTCACCACCACCATTTTAACGGGCAGCTTGTGGTGGGCAATGGTCTGGATTTCCTGAATATTCATCTGAAATCCGCCGTCGCCGGCAATGACGACGACCGGCTTGCGGCCCGTAGCGAAGCACATGCCCAGCGCTGCGGGCAGCGCATAACCCATGCTACCCAAGCCGCCAGAAGTCAGAAATAGCTGGTCGCCCGTGAGCTCCAAGCTCTGAGCGGCCCATTGCTGGTGGTTGCCCACATCGGCCACATAGCCGGAGCCCAGGCCGGGCTTCGACAGCGCATGCATGAACTCGTTGGGGTTGATGCCTACCAGATTGGGGTGCTCTTTGGTATCAGCCCATTCGGTTTGCAGGTCGCGAAGTTCGGTGGTCCACTCAGGGCGGGCCTCAAAATCGGTGGGGCTGTAGTACCGGTTGGCGGCGGCAAAGAAATCGGCCAAATCGGCCACAATGGGGCGGCAGCCTACCACGCGGTTGTTGATTTCCCCCGGGTCACAATCGACGTGATAGATAGCGCGCCCTTCTTTGAAGAACTTGGTGTCGGGGCCGGTCTGGCGAATGTCGAGGCGGGCACCGAGCACGAGGATAAAGTCGCTCAGGCCAATGGCCATGTTGGCCCAGCGGTTGCCGTAGGAGCCGATGTAGCCCACGCGCAAGGGGTCGTCATACGTCATGGCATCCACTGCCAGCAGCGAGGCGACTACAGGCACCTGCACCATTTTGGTGAACTGACGGAACGCCTCTACCTGAAACGCCGAGCGCACGCCCCGGCCCACCAGAATCAGCGGCTTTTTGGCGGCGGCCAGCGCTTGGGCCAACTCCTCCAGCACTTCGGGCGTTAGCTCATTGCTCACGCCTTCGCGGACTACGCACTGGAAGCCATTGGCGGGCGGCGGAATGTCGCCCCGCTGCACGTTCATCGGAATGTCAATCAGCACCGGGCCGGGCCGGTCGCCGAGGGCCGTCCGGAAGGCATCTTCCAGCACCTGGGGTAGCTCCAGGGCATCTTTTACTTCGTAGCAGGCTTTGCACACGGGGCGGGCCATGCTCACAATATCGGTTTCCTGAAAGCCGAGCTGCCGGATGGCGCGGTCGCCCTTCTGCTCAAACGTATTGACCTGCCCCGTGATGAAGACACCGGGCACGGAATCGAAAAAACAGGAAGCAATGCCGGTAAGCAGGTTGGTGGCACCCGGGCCGCTGGTGGCCAGCGCCACGCCGGGCACGCCGGTCACACGGGCGTAAGCATCGGCGGCGAACGAAGCCGACTGCTCGTGGTGCATGCTCACGATGTCAATTTTCGTGAGCTGGTGCATGGAGTCGAGCATGTGGGTAATCATGCCGCCCGACATTTCGAAGACGGTATCGACGCCCTGAGCCTCCAGAAAATAGGCGATATAGTCAGATGCTTTCATACATTAAAGATAATTAGCAGGTCTTCAGCAACTGCTTAGGCCAATTGTTTAACAAAGTCGATGGAGGCAGCCAAAGCAACCGGTAGCGGCGTCTGTGCAATGGGCCCGAAGGCCTGCGCGAACTTCTCGGAGTTGCTTTCCATGTGCATCACCTGGCCGGGCCGGTAGGGCAAGGCACCGTAGTTTACAGGCGTAGCCGAACCGGTGAGCTCACGCAACGTGTCTACGATTTTTTTCAGCGAAGTGGCGTGATTGGCCCCAATGTTATAAACCCCGCTCAGGCCGGACGCCGCCGGTACGGTTTGCACAATGGCCCGCGCCAGGTCTTTCACAAACAGGTAGTCATACTGCTGTTCGCAACCGGTCAGGTCAGGCGTTTCGTGGCGGAGCAGGCTGGCGGCCACGAAGGAAACAAACCAGTGCTTGTCTTCGCGGGGGCCGAATACGGCAAACACCCGCAACCAGTACCATTCCAGGCCATGCGCCTGGCAATAGGCCTGCACCAGGGCCAGCGTGGCCACCTTCACCGCGCCATAAGCCGCTGTGGGCTGGGCCGGGCATGTCTCGTCGATACGGCCGTGGAAAGCACCATATTCGGCCTGAGAACCCAGGACGACAACTTTTTTGAGGGGCCCCTGCGCCAGTATCTGGAGCAGCTGCATGGTGAAGGTCAGGTTGCTCAGCTGGCTTTGCCAGTTGTCGCGCTGCCCCACGCCTACTCCCAGCCAGGCCGAGTGCACAAGATATTCGGCCTGCCAGGCCAGGAGCTGCTGCTCCCAATCGGGGGCGTCCAAGTTTATCCACGTCAGCTGGTCCTGAATAGCAGCCACCCGCCACGGGTCCGACTGCCCCCGCCGGAGCGCGGCCACTTCGTAGCCCTGGGCCACCAGCTCCTCGGCCAGATACGAGCCAATGAAACCAGTGGCCCCGGTCAGCACTACCCGAGGTTTCACGAGGCTGGGGCGCAATATGCCTCGATGTCAGCCTGCACCAGCTCGGCCGCCGGCTTGCCACCGGCCAGCTGCTTATACCAGGCAATGGTGTTCCGAATAGACTCGGCGGCGCTAAAGCGCGGGTTCCAGCCCAGCCCGTTGATGGCCTTGCTGATATCGAGCTTGAGCAAACCAGCCTCATGGGGCTGGCCGGCCAGTGCCGGCGTTTCGTAAGAGCCGGCTCCCCAGGCCTGCAGGGCAGTATCGGCCAGGGCACTTACGGGCAATGTATCCTGCAAATGCGGACCGAAGTTCCAGGCGCCGGTGTACTGCACCGGGTCGGTCGCCAGGCGCACGCCCAGCAGCAGATAGCCGCCAATGGGTTCCAGTACGTGCTGCCAGGGGCGCACGGCGGCCGGGTTGCGCACCTGCACGGGCTGGCCCTGGCCAAGGGCCCGCACAATGTCGGGGATAATCCGGTCCTTGGCCCAGTCGCCGCCGCCAATGACGTTGCCGGCGCGGCCCACGGCCACGCCTTTGCGGTGCCGCTCATAGTCGGCCGGGTTGAAAAAGGACTGGACGTAGCAGTTGATGACCAGTTCGGCGCAGGCTTTGCTGGCGCTGTAAGGGTCGTAGCCGCCCAGGCGGTCGGTTTCGCGGTAGGGGTACACCCACTCCTGGTTCTCATACACCTTGTCGGTGGTGATGAGCACGACGGTACAGGGCTTTTCCAGTCGCCGCACCGCATCGAGCAGGTTGGCCGTGCCGATGGCGTTGGTGGCGAAGGTTTCGACCGGAATATCGTAGGACAACCGCACCAGCGGCTGCGCAGCCAGGTGGAAAATAAAGTCGGGCTGAAAATCCAGCAGGGCTTTTTCCAAAGTGGCCCGCTCGCCGAGGTCGGCAATCACCGATTCGCACAGCGTGTCGCCCCCCAGCAGGGCATACAGGCTGGGTTCGGTTTCGGGCGCTAACGCATAGCCTTTTACCTGTGCCCCCAGCTGGTGCAGCCAGGCCAGCATCCAGGCCCCCTTGAAGCCGGTGTGGCCGGTGAGAAACACTTTTTTGCCGGCGTAGGTATCGCGCAGCTCGGCCCAGCTGAGGCCGGTGGCCGATTTTTTCACAGCCGCGCTTACCATATTTTCCAGGGCGCTTGCTTGCTGGTCCAGGCGGTGTCAAGCTCTACTTTGTCACGGAGCGTATCCATGGGCTTCCAGAAGCCGTGGTGCTTGTAGGCGTGCATCTGGCCGTCGCGGGCAATGCCTTCCATGGGGCCGCGCTCCCAGATGGTAGCGTCGCCTTCGGTGATGTAGTCCAGCACGCCGGGCTCGCACACGAAGAAGCCGCCGTTAATCCAGGCCCCGTCGCCCTTGGGCTTCTCGGCAAAGGAGTGAATGGCATCGTCGGGGCCCAGGTCGAGGGCGCCAAAGCGGCCGCTGGGCTGCACGGCAGTCACGGTGCAAAGCTTGCCCTGGGCTTTATGAAACTCCACCGACTCGCGGATGTTGACATTCGAAACGCCGTCGCCGTAGGTCAGCAGGAAAGGCTCGTTGTTGAGGTGGGGCTGCACGCGCTTGAGGCGGCCACCGGTCATGGTTTCCAGGCCGGTATCAACCAGGGTGATGTTCCAGGGCTCGGCGTAGCTGTCGTGCACCTTCAGGGAGTTTTCCTTCAGGTTGATGGTTACGTCGGACTTGTGCAGGAAGTAATTGGCAAAGTATTCTTTGATTACGTAGCCCTTGTAGCCCAGGCAGATAACAAAATCATTGTAACCGTGCGCCGAGTAGATTTTCATGATGTGCCACAGAATGGGCATATCGCCAATCTCAACCATTGGCTTGGGCTTGAGCACGGTTTCCTCGGAGAGGCGGGTACCGAGGCCTCCGGCTAGAATAACTACTTTCACAGGGTAAATTTTAAGGCTTAAGACAGAGAAAAGAGGTCAGAATGTCCAATTACTACCGTCAAAGGTAAGGCCCAAACCGATAACGGAGGTAGCCCTGCTTATTGGCAACGCTTACTTAACACCGTTCTATTCAGGCAATATACCCCTTGTTATCAGGGCATTGCGCAGCCCATTCGCCCAATGGTCCCAATTTAGAATGGCTTCGTATTGTTCACGGCTTTGCCTGCGCAGCTGCTGGTACAAGGCCGGGTCGGCCAGCACCTGTTGCATTTGCGCGGCAAAATCCTCGCCCGTTGCGGAGAGCGGGAGCATGTAGCCGTTCACGCCCGGCTGCACGAAGCTGGCAATGCCGCCCACGTCGGTTGTGAACACGGGCAGGCCAAAGGAGTTGGCATCGCAGAAGGCAATGGCCGCGCATTCGGCCCGCGAGGGCAGCAGGAAAAAGTCGGCCGTGCTGAACAGCTCGTGCAGCTGGTCGCGGTCGGCGGGCACGCCCATGTTCAGAAACGGAATGGTGCGGAAGCCGGGATTGGTATAGTTCTCGGGGTCGGGCGGGCGGCAGCCCACCACCGTGAGCGTGGCCGGAATGCCGCGCTTTTGCAGCGCCACCATGGTGTCGTAGGCAATGGCTCCGCCTTTGCGGCCCCATTCGCCGCCCAGCAGAAACAGCCGGCAGCTGCCATCGGGTGCGGGGGTGTGGTGCCGGGCCTGCTCGCGGGTGGGCGGGTCGGGGTAGTTGGAGCCGAAGGGGATGACGACAATCTTGTCGGCAGGAGTGCCGTAGTCGTCGCGGGCCGACTGCGCGGCCCAGTCGGAAGAGTAGCACACCAGGCTGGCCATGTCCTGGGCCCGCTTCTCGATGTAGTTGAGCTCTTTTTTGCTCACGGGCAGCAGCTGCGACAGGCCGGGGTAGAAGTCGATGAGCTGATTGAGGGTGGAGTCTTCGATGTACACCACCGGCACCTTGGTGCGCAGGTAGGCTATTTCGGTGAACGAGGCCGGGGCCACCAGCAAGTCGAAATGCTGCTTCGCCAGCTTGCGGCCGAAGATGCGGGCGTACCAGCGCGAAATAAATACGCTCCAGGAATAGTGGTAGCGCTTGCCGGTCAGGGGTTTCAGAATCCAGCTGTTGAGGCGGTCGCCCAGCGCAAAGGGCACGCGCAGCGTGACCGGCCCCAGGGCCACTACCTCGCCCATGTTGCGCTCCAGGGCTTTAAAAATGGAATAATGCACCCCCGACCAGGAACGGCGGTTCAGCGGGTCGGTGCTGGATATGAAGCCGATGCGCAGGCGTTTGCCAGTTATCATCACGAATAGAAATAGAATAGGAAGTAAGGCGCAATCGAAGCCTGAACTTGCCGGCCCGGATTATTTGCCGGCCGGCACGCGGGTGTAGTGCTGCACGTACCAGTCCCAGGTTTGGCGCAGGGCCTGGGCAAACGACTGCGACGGCTTCCAGCCGGTGTGGTCGTATATCTTGCTGATGTCGAGCACGTTCATCTTCACGTCGAACGGCCGCTCGGGCAGAATCCGGATTTGGGGCGTGATGCCCTGGGCCCGCGCCAGGGGCAGCAGCAGGTTCACCACCTGGCGGTTGCTGTGGCCCTCGCCGCTGCCGATGTTGTAGATTTCGCCGGGCTGGCCATCGACCAGCGCGGCCACGATGCCGCTGGCCATGTCGCGCAGGTGCAGGTAGTCGCGGATGGTGCCTTCGGTGCCGAAAATATCAATCGTGCGGCCGTCGAGCAGCGAGGCAATGGCCGTGCCCACGAAACCCTGCCCGGCATACACCCGCTGCCCCTCGCCGAAAGCATTGGCGGGCCGCACGCACACCACGGGCAGCTTGTTCATGTGGTAGTACATGTGGGCGTACTTCTCGATGGCCAGCTTGGTGATGCCGTAGGGCGAAATCGGGTTGGTAGAATGGTCTTCGTGCAGGGGCATTACGTCGGCGGGGCCATACACGGTGCCGCCCGACGACACCCACACAAACTTGCGCAGCGGCAGCCTGGCGGCCTGCTCGAACAGGCGCACGGCCTCGGGCAGGTTCACCAGAATGTCGTTCACCGGGTTCTGGAAGCTGGTGCCGGGCACGGTGGCATACGCCAGGTCAATCACCTCATCGACAGCGCTCAGGGTTTCCACCAGCCGCTCGGTGGTGGTGTCGGGCGGGTGCTGAATGTAGCGCACGGCGGCCGGCAGGTGCGGCGCATCGTCTTCGCGGCCCACTACCACTACCTGACGGTCGCCCCGGCGCAGGAGCTCCTCCACCACTATTTTCCCAATAAATCCGGCTCCGCCTATTACACAGGTAGTTAGCATATCAACGTTTATTGTTTCGGAGCGCGCGCGGTGGCGTGCCCATGTGCATTTGGGAAGCAAAGTTCGCGCATTATCAGCAGTCTTGGCGCAGTCATCGTTTTTGGCCCCGATACGGCAGTGGCGACCCACGCGGAAAGTGGCGCAGGCCATGAACCCCACAACGGAGTAATATTGCAGGTCCTTGTCCCTGTCCATGCCCGATTCGCCCGCTGCCGCTCCTCCCCTGCTCTCCGTCGTCAGCCCCGTGTACCGCGCGGCGCAGGTGGTTGATGAACTGGTGCGGCGGATTCAGCAGGCCGTGGAGCCGATAACGACGCACTACGAAATCGTGCTGGTTGACGACCGCAGCCCCGACGATTCCTGGCAGCATATTACGGCGCAGGCCCGGCGCGACAGCCGCGTCAGAGGCGTGCAGCTGAGCCGCAACTTTGGCCAGCACCGCGCCATCACGGCGGGGCTGGAACATTGCCGGGGCGAATGGGTGGTGGTGATGGACTGCGACCTGCAGGACCAGCCCGAAGAAATACCCCGGCTGCTGGCCGAAGCCCGGAAGGGCAGCGACATCGTTTTTGCCCGGCGCACCAACCGGCAGGACACCGCCCTCAAACGCCTGTCGTCCTGGGCCTTCTACCGAACGCTTTCGTACCTCACCGACACCCGGCAGGACCCTGCCGTGGCCAATTTCGGCCTCTACCACCGCCGCGTGATTGACGCCGTGCTGAGCCTGCGCGAAAGCATCCGCTACTTCCCCACCATGGTGCGCTGGGTGGGCTTCCGCACGGCCGAGGTGGCCGTGGCACACGCCGAGCGCCCCGAGGGCCGCAGCAGCTACCGCTTCAAGCAGCGGCTTTATCTGGCACTGGATGTCATTCTGGCGTATTCCGACAAGCCCCTGCGCCTGACCGTGAAACTGGGGCTGGTGATTTCGGCCGCGTCTTTTCTGATGGTTCTGGTAACGCTGTTTCGCTACCTGACGGGGCAGATTGTGGTGCTTGGCTACACCAGCCTGGTTATTTCCATCTGGTTTTTTTCGGGCCTGCTGCTTTCCGTGCTGGGCGTGGTGGGCCTGTACGTTGGGAAAATGTTTGAGCAGGTAAAAAACCGGCCGCTGTACCTCGTGGACCGCGCCGTGAACCTGGAACCCTGATACGCAATGGCCGACACTGACATCGAATTATTGGCCTGGGACAGCCAGTTTCTGGGCTTCGGCGTGGCGCGGCTGTTGCTGCACCGCCTCGCGGCAACGGCCTTACGGCAGCGCGTGGCCGATGCCCGGCAAGCCGGCCTGCGGCTGCTCTACCTGGTGTGCTCGCCCGATGACGCCCTCAGCAACGCTGCCGCCCGCGAGGCCGGCGCTACGCTGGTCGACCGCAAGGTCACGTTCGCTATGCCGATTGAGGCGGAGGCGGAGCAGCTGGCCGTATCCCCCAACATTTATCCGGCCACCGCTGCCACCGCGCCGCTCGAAAGCCTGGCGCTCCAGAGCGGTGAGTATTCGCGCTTTCGGCTCGATAAGCATTTTGCCCCCGGCACCTACGAGCGGCTCTATCGCCAGTGGCTGCACAACTCCCTGGCCCGCACCCTGGCGCGCGAGGTGTTGGTGTACCGGCCCGCTCCGGCCACGCCGGAGCTGGGCCTGCTCACGCTCGGCCTCAAGCAGGGCTGCGCCGATATTGGCCTGCTGGCCGTGGATGGCAGCAGCCGGGGCCGGGGCGTGGGCACGGCCCTGGTGCAGGCCGCCCGCCAGCTCACCGCTGCCTGGGGGCTGCCGGCGCTGCAGGTGGTTACGCAGCAGGACAACCGGCCCGCCTGCGCCTTCTACCAGCGCTGCGGCTTTCGCGTGCAGGCCGTGGAGCACCTTTATCATTTGTGGCTGCCGGCGTAGCTTCGGCCTGCTTTCTACCGTTTTTACCCGATGTCAACGTCCTCTCCCACGGCCATTCCCTTCAACAAGCCCTACCTGTCGGGGCCGGAAACGCGGTACATTGAGGAGGCGGTGCGCTCGGGCAAAATTTCCGGCGATGGCCTGTTTACCAAGCGCTGCCATGCCTTTTTCGAGCGGCGCTTCGGGTTTCCGAAGGTGCTGCTCACCACCTCGTGCACCGATGCGCTGGAAATGGCCGCCATCCTGCTCGATTTGCAGCCCGGCGACGAGGTGATTATGCCCTCCTACACGTTTGTCTCGACGCCGAATGCCTTCGGGCTGCGCGGGGCGCGCATCGTGTTTGCCGACAGCAGCGCCGACAATCCCAACGTGGATGCCAGCACGCTGGCCGGCCTCGTCACGCCGCGCACCCGCGCCATTGTGCCGGTGCACTACGCCGGCATTGCCTGCGACATGGACGTGATTGGGGCGGTGGCCCGGCAGCACGGGCTGGCCGTGGTAGAAGATGCGGCCCAGGCCATCGACTCGTACTACAAAGGCCGCCCGCTGGGCAGCTTCGGCGATTTGGCGGCCTTTTCGTTTCACGAAACCAAAAACATTATCTCGGGCGAGGGCGGTATGCTGGTGGTGAATGCCGCCCGCCACGCCGAGCGGGCCGAGATTATTCGGGAGAAGGGCACCAACCGCTCGTCGTTTTTTCGGGGCGAGGTGGACAAATACGGCTGGGTGGACATCGGCTCATCGTTTCTGCCGTCCGATATCATTGCCGCGTTTTTGTGGGCCCAGCTCGAGCATCTGGACCAGATTCAGCAGCGGCGCACCCACATCTGGCAGCGGTACTACGAGGCGTTGCTGCCGCTGAGAAACCAGGGCGTGGGGCTGCCGCATATTCCGGATTATGCGAGCAATAATGCCCATATTTTTTACATCGTCTGCACCAGCTACGAGGAGCGCACGGCCCTGCTGGCTGTGCTGAAAGCGCAGAACATTCTGGCTGTGTTTCACTACCTGTCGCTGCACAAAAGTGCTTACTACACGGCCCACAACCCCAGCCCGCACCTGCCCTGGGCCGACCACTATACCGATTGCCTGCTGCGGCTGCCGCTTTACTACGAGCTGAGCGAGCCCGAGCAGCAGCGCGTCATCGACACCATTCGGCGTTTTTACGGCGTGTAGGCCCGGCAAGCGGCGGCGGGCTACTCCAATACTTTTTTCACGACGTAGAGCGGGCGTTTGCGGGAGGCATCCAGCCCGCGCCACACATACTCGCCGATAACGCCCAACGCCACCATCTGAAAAGCCGACACGAAGAGCAGCACCACCATGAGGGTGGTCCAGCCGGCGGGCTCGTTGGGGTTCATCAGCCTGAGCCCGATGATGTAGAGCCCGTAGAGCAGGGCAATGCCGCCCAGCCCCAGCCCGAAGGCCGAGATAACCCGAATAGGGAAATAGGAAAACGCCAGCAGCGAGTCAATCAGCAGCTTAACCTTCTTCGAGAGCGTCCAGCGGGAAGTGCCTATCTCACGCTTTCGGCGCACGTACGGGATGTTCACGTAGGGAAACCCCAGCCAGACCATCAGGTAAAACACGTTGGAGTTGCGCTCCTGCAGGGCCACCACCTCGTCGTTTACCTGGCGGTCAAAAAACACGAAATCAAAGCCGCCATCGGGAATATTTTTCAGCGCCAGCCGCTTCATCAGCCAGTGAAACAGCTGGGCCAGCCAGCGCGCCGGGCCCGTTTCATGGCGGTCCTGCCGGTTGCCGATGACCAGCTTGAACCCCTGCTGCCAGTATGCATACATCTGCACCATGAGCTCGGGCGGGTCCTGCAGGTCGGCGGTGATGACGGCCCGGCAGTCGCCGGTAGCGTGGGCCATGCCCGCCACAATGGCGTTGTAGGAGCCCACATTGCCGGCCAGGTCCACAATTCTAATCCGGTTTGGGTGCTGCGCCTGCGCCCGGCGCAGAGCGCCCAGGGTATCGTCGGTCGAGCCGTCGTTCACGAACACGTACTCGAACGTGACTTCGGCGGGGAAGCGGGCCTCGTTGTCAATCAGCTCGCGCACCGTCACCGGAATGTTGTCCTCGTTGAAGTAGCAGGGAATAATAACGGAGAGCTTAGGCATAGGCAGGGCAAAGATGCAGCAAACGCCGCTAGCGTGGGCAGCTGCGAATGGCCGCCGCCACGGCCGCTACGTGGGCTTCGGTCATGCCCGGCCACAGGGGCAGGCTCAGGCAGGTAGCTGCCAGCGCTTCGGCAATGGGGAAGCTGCCGGCCGGCAGCTGCAAGGCCCGGTAGGCCTGCTGCAGATGCGGCGGCACCGGATAATGAATGAGCGTACCAATGCCCTGGCTGGCCAAGTGCTGCTGCAGCGCATCGCGCCGGGGCGTATGCACCACGTAGAGGTGGTAAACGTGCGTAGCCCCCGGTGCCACGGCTGGCAGGCGCAGGTCGGCAATGCCGGCCAGGGCCTCGCCGTACCAGGCGGCTACCTGCTGGCGCTGCTGCGTCCAGCGGGGCAGCTCGGGCAGCTTGGTGCGGAGCAGCGCGGCCTGCAGCTCGTCGAGGCGGGAGTTGTAGCCCACTACTTCGTTGTAGTATTTCTGCTGCGAGCCGTAGTTGCGCAGCACCCGCACGCGCTGGGCCAGGGCGGCATCGTTGGTCGTAATGGCCCCAGCATCGCCCAGCGCCCCCAGGTTTTTGCCCGGATAAAAGCTGGTGCCGTTGATGTGGCCGAAGCTCCCGGTAGCTTGGCCGGCAAACGCTGCGCCCTGCGCCTGGGCATTGTCTTCGACCACCAACAGGCCGTGCTCCTCGGCCAGGGTCATTATCTCGGTCATGCGGCAGGCCTGGCCGTAGAGGTGTACCGGCATAATGGCCCGCGTCTGCGGCGTGAGGGCAGCCCGAATGCGGGCGGGGTCGAGGTTGCTGGTGGCGGGGTCGGGCTCTACCGGCACGGGACGTGCGCCCACCTGCGTCGCGGCCAGCCAAGTGGCGATGTAGGTATTGGAAGGCACGATGACTTCATCGCCCGGCCCGATGCCCAGGGCCCGCAATGCCAGCACCAGCGCATCCAGGCCGTTAGCCACGCCCACGGCATGCGCCACCTGACTGAAAGCCGCGTATTCGCGCTCAAACGCCTCCACTTCTTCGCCCAGCACATACCACGCCGAGTCGTATACCCGCGCAAAAGCGGCCAGCATGGCGCTGCGCAGGGGCTGGTGCTGCGGGTCGAATGCCAGAAACGGAACCTTCATGCGGCAAAGTTACGCGCCGTGGCAGGCCAGCACGTGGCTGGTAGCGCCCAGCCGAAACCCCAGCTTCTCGCTCGTCCGGAATACGGCGTGGTTGGTGGCCTGCGTGGTCATCAGCACGGCTTCGTGCCCGAGCGCGCGGGCCCGCTGCAGGGTTTCAGCCACCAGCTTCAGGTGCCAGCCCCGGTTTGCCGGCCCCACGGCGGTGAGCAACACCCGCGACAGGCGCGTGTGCAGCGCCGCCGTGTCGCTGTCCAAGTCGCTGATAGCCAGAAAGGAATCGACCGCCAGGTCCGGCTCGTCGGGTACCAGCACGGTGGTGGCCAGGCCCGCGGCCACGGTGTTTTCGGCGTAGCGGCCCACGTAGGCATCGGCCTGCGCATCATCAACCCGGGCATCGGCATGCAGCCGGTCGTAAGGATTTCGGGCTGCTGCCGCAATCTGCCCGATGCGGGCGGCATCGGCCAGCGTGGCTGCCCGCACGGCATGGCGGGAGGCAACAAATGCCGGAAGCTGGTTGTGATAATACGTCAACCGGGTTTCCACCAGCTGCCAGCCGGCGCCCGTCAGCGCCTGAAGCAGCTGCACATCTTCGGCGGGCACCACGCTGAAGGCATAGAAGTGCTCGTGCCGCGCGCCCAACTGCTGCCGCAGCTCTGCGGCCGCCGCCACCAGGTCGGCGGCCGAAGCCCGGGCCTCAAAAAGCCCCGTAAAAATCCGGTAAGCGGGAGTGGCAAAGTATTCTGAGTCCCATTCCAGCCGATGCAGCAGCCAATAAATATCGCTCGGGCCCGTGCTGGTGCGCAGCACTTCCTCGGCCGGCGCCTGGCCCCAACGCGCGGCCCGGCCGGTGCCGAACAATTCCTGCTGGCGCTCCCGCGAAAGCTCCCGCAAAAAATAATACGGCGAATAATAGAAAAGCGCCGCTGCCCGGCTGGCAGCCCAACCGGCTAGATTTTCGGGGCCCATCGCTGCCGAAATGCGTTGTAATCCCGAATGTAATCATCCTCCGCATACGGCTGGGAGGCCAGCACCAGCTGCACCGCCGTGTGCGAATATTGCATGGTGTGCCACGCACAGGGCGGAATGTACAGCCCCACGCCCGGCTCTTCCAGCCGGAAGATTTGAATATCGCCGTTCGCCAGCTCGGTGGTTACGATGATGCGCCCGGCCACGGCCACCAGCACTTGCTCGGTGCGCTGGTGGGCATGGCGGCCGCGCACGATGCTTTCCGGGGTATAATACGTCCAAAAGACCCGCTGCACCACGAAGGGCAGCGGGTCCTGGTCGTTTTCAGCCACGGAAATGTAGCCGATATCCGGTGCACCCAGTTTGGAAAACCGCAGCAGGTATGGTGCCGGATAATCGGTTACCTCCATTTATTTCACGTGCTCTTTGAAGTATTCCAGCGTGCGGCGCAGGCCTTCGGCGCGGTCCACTTTGGGCTCCCAGCCCAGAATTTCCTTGGCCTTGGTGATGTCGGGCCGGCGCTTCATCGGGTCGTTTTCGGGCAGAGCCTGATAGGTCGGCTTGAACTCGACGCCGGTGAGGCGGGCAATTTCTTCGCCAAACTCCTTGATGGTGATTTCCGACGGGTTGCCGATGTTCACGGGCAGGTGGTAGTCGCTCAGCAGCAGGCGGTAAATGCCTTCCACCAGGTCGTCCACGTAGCAGAACGAGCGGGTCTGCGAGCCGTCGCCGAACACGGTCAGGTTCTCGCCGCGCAGGGCCTGCGAGAGGAAGGCCGGCAGCACACGGCCGTCGTCGAGGCGCATGCGCGGGCCGTAGGTGTTGAAAATGCGGATGATGCGGGTTTCCAGGCCGTGGTGGTTGTGGTAGGCCATGGTGATGGCTTCCTGGAAGCGCTTGGCCTCGTCGTAGCAGCCGCGCGGGCCCACGGGGTTTACGTTGCCAAAATACTCCTCCACCTGCGGGTGAATTTCCGGGTCGCCATAAACTTCCGACGTGCTGGCAATCAGCATGCGGGCGCCTTTCACGCGGGCCAGGCCCAGCAGGTTGTGCGTGCCGAGCGAGCCCACTTTCAGGGTCTGAATCGGAATCTTGAGGTAGTCAATGGGCGAGGCGGGCGAGGCAAAGTGCAGGATGTAGTCCAGCTTGCCGGGCACAAACACGAACTTGCTCACGTCGGCCTGGTGGAACTCGAAATCGGGCCGGCCAAAGAGGTGTTCAATGTTCTGGATGGAGCCCGTAATCAGGTTGTCCATGGCCACCACATGGTAGCCTTCCTTCAGGAACCGGTCGCAGAGGTGCGAGCCCAGGAAACCTGCACCGCCCGTGATGAGGACGCGTTTTTTTTCTTCAGACATAAAATTTCTTGTCAGAACGGTAAGAATTAAGCCTGAACCGGCTCCTTGTGGTCGGTTTTGATGCCGATGCAGTGATACACGAAGCCCAGCTCCTTCATCTCGGCGGGCTCGTAGATGTTGCGGCCGTCGAAAATGACCTGCTGCTTCATCAGGCGCGACATCACCTTGAAATTCGGCACCCGGAATTCAGGCCATTCCGTCACCACCAGCAGCGCGTCGGCGTCGAGCAGCGCGTCAAACTCGTCTTTGGCGTAGGCAATGCTGTCGCCGAGCGAGTGCTTGGCTTCGGGCATGGCCACGGGGTCGTAGGCCGTGACGGTGCAGCCGGCGGCCAGCAGCTTTTCGATGATAACCAGCGACGGCGCCTCGCGCATATCGTCGGTCTTTGGCTTGAAGGACAGGCCCCAGACAGCGATTTTCAGGCCGCGCAGGTCGCCGCCAAAATGCTTGCTGACTTTGTTGAAGAGCACCGATTTCTGGTTTTCGTTCACGCCCTCCACGGCGCGGAGCACCTGCATGTCGTAGCCATTTTCCTGGGCAGTTTTAATCAGCGCCTTCACGTCTTTGGGGAAGCAGGAGCCGCCGTAGCCGATGCCGGGGTAAATGAACTTGGTGCCGATGCGGGCATCGGAGCCGATGCCACGCCGCACCATGTTCACGTCGGCACCCATGATTTCGCACAGGTTGGCCACGTCGTTCATGAAGCTGATTTTGGTGGCCAGCATGGAGTTGGCCGCGTATTTCGTCATCTCAGCCGACGGAATATCCATGAAGATAATCGGGTGGCCGTTGAGCAGGAAGGGCTTGTAGAGGCGGCTCATCACCTCCTCGGCACGCTCCGACGAAATGCCCACCACAATGCGGTCGGGCTTCAGGAAGTCGTCGATGGCCGCACCCTCCTTCAGGAACTCGGGGTTGGAAGCCACGTCGAACTCGATGCTGGCCCCGCGCTTGGCGAGGGCGTTTTCCAGCTCGGTGCGCACTTTGGCCGCCGTGCCTACGGGCACCGTGCTTTTCGTCACCACCACGCAGTAGCTGTTCATGCTTTCGCCAATGCCCCGGGCCACGGCCAGCACGTATTTCAGGTCGGCCGAGCCGTCTTCGCCGGGCGGGGTGCCCACGGCGATGAACGCCACGTCGCAGTCCTGAATGGCCTCGGCCAGATTGGTCGAAAAATGCAGACGACCCTTCTCCACGTTGCGGCTCACCATTTCTTCGAGCCCGGGCTCGTAAATCGGCAGAATGCCCTTGTGCAGGTTGTCAATCTTTTTCTGGTCGATGTCGATGCACGTCACATCGATGCCGACTTCGGCAAAGCACGTACCCGTGACCAGACCGACGTAGCCGGTGCCTACTACTGCTATTTTCATATATTTATTAAGGGGGGTGTCTAAAGGCGAGGTTATTGGCCGGGCAAAATTAGGCGGCCAGTCCTTTGCTTGCGCGGGAAGGCGTGGCCGATTCGCCGGCCATGTATTGTTTCCACCAGGTCTGGAACACGATGAGGCCCCAGATGCGGGCGTGCACATCGCCGGGGTTGCGCGAGAAAAGCTGCGTTTTGAGTCCCCGAATGGCATCGACGTCAAAAATGCCCTGGCTTTCGATGAAGTCATCGCGCAGCAGGTCGTTTTCAATCAGGCCGCGCAGCTCGCCGCGCATCCACTTCAGCAGGGGCACTTCAAAGCCGTGCTTGGGCCGGTCGTAGAGCTCGGCGGGCAGCTCGGAGCGGAAGGCGTCCTGCACGATTTTCTTCTTCATGCTCGCATCCACCTTGCTGCTCACGGGCAGCGAGAAGGCGAAATTGACCACTTTATAGTCGAGGAACGGGGTGCGGACTTCCAGCGAGTTGGCCATGCTCATCATGTCCACCTTCGTGAGCATGTCGTAGGGCAGCACCAGCTTCATGTCGGTGAGCAGCACCTCGTTGAGGTCGCCGTCGGCGTGCAGGTCTTCCAGAATGTCTTTGCGGCGCTTGGTAGCGGCTTTCTTGCCCACTTTGCGGCGGCTGGCGGCGCTGAGCAGGTCGCGGGCATCGGCGGCCGAGGCGAAGCTGGCCCAGTCCCAGTACCGGTCTTTCACGCCGGAGGTCATGCCGCGCGAGAAGCGCTGGAGCTGCCGGATGCGGTTGCCGAAGAAGCCGTTGCGCGACTTGGGCAGGGCATCCCACACAAAGCCCAGGGCCGTCACGGCTTCGGCCGCCACGCCGCCCTGCCGGACCTTGAACTCGCCCATGTGCTTGTTGTAGCCGCCGAACATTTCGTCGGCCCCGTCGCCGCTCAGCGCCACCGTAACGTGCTTGCGGGTGCGCTGGCTGAGGATGTACACGGCCAGGGCCGAGGAATCGGCAAACGGCTCGTCGAGGTAATCCAGCATGCTGTGGATGTGCTCGTAGAGGTCGTCGTTGGTGAGCGAGAAAACCGTGTGGTTGGTCTTGTGGCGGGCGGCCACGAGGTTGGCGTACTTGGTTTCGTCGAAGAAGGGCTCGTCTTTGAAGCCGATGCTGAACGTGTTGAGGTGCGGCGTGTGGCGGGCGGCCAGCGCGGTAATCACGCTGGAGTCGATGCCGCCGCTGAGGAAGGCGCCGAGGGGCACGTCGGCCACGAGGCGGCGCTGCACGGCCCCGTCCATCAGCTCGACCAGCTTTTTCTGCTGCTGCTCGTAGCTGAGCTTGTTTTTGGCGACTTTTTTGGGGTCGTAGGGGATTTTATACCAGGCCTTGCCAACTACTTTGTTGTCTTTGATATACAGGTAGTGGCCGGGCAGCATTTTTTTTACGCCCTTGAAAATGCTGGCGGGCCCGGGAATGTAGTTGAGCTGCAGGTACTGGCTCAGGGCCACGTAGTCGAGCTTGCGCGGCACGCCCAGCGCCATGATGGACTTCATTTCCGAAGCGAAAAACAGCTTGTCTTCGTCGCGGTAAATGAGCAGGGGCTTCACGCCAAACCGGTCGCGGGCGATGAGCAGCGAGTTCTCCTCCTTGTCGTAGATGGCGAAGCCAAAAAAGCCGTTCAGCTTCTTGATGAAGCCGCGGCCTTCGGTGATGTAGAGCTGAAGGATGACCTCCGTATCGGTCTGCGAGTGGAACTTACAGCCGCGCTTGATGAGCTTCTCGCGCAGCTCGCGGTAGTTGAAAATCTCGCCGTTGAACACGATGGTATAGCGGCCCGACTCGTCGGTCATGGGCTGGTTGCCGTCGGCCGAAAGGTCGAGGATGGCCAGCCGGCGGAAGCCCAGCCCGCATTGGTCGTACACGAAATGGCCCTCCGAATCAGGACCACGGCGAATGATGGCGTCGGTGGACGCCTGCAGGTTGGCCAGCGACTGACGACCTGTTTCGGTAAAAGCAAATACTCCGGTTATTCCGCACATAGTTGCTGGCAAAAGTACGACCCCGCAACCTAAAGGTCAGCCCCGGGGTATTGTCTGAACCACGGATTTATCGGATTTACCTGATTTCGCGGATTCCGTGGACGAAGTTAGCCCGGCCGGACATTGCCCTACCGAATAGCACGCCGCACTTTTCCGCCTGCCCTCGCCCAATGCGGGGGCGGCTACTGGTTTTCATTTCTTTCCCATCCATCCCCAAACGCCAACTTTTATGGACCTCAACGCACAATTCCAGGCCGCCGCCCAGCAAGTCAACAACCTGCCCGGCGACGTGGCCGCCCCGCACATGACCGAGCTCTACGGCCTCTACAAGCAAGCCACCGAAGGCGATGTGAACATGCAGCCCGGCGAAGTAGATGCCAGCGCCGCCGACAAAGCCAGCGGCCCCGCCGGCCTTTCCCAAGCCCAATGGGACTCCTGGAACCAGTTTAAGGGCGTGGCCGCCGACGAAGCCAAGCGCCGCTACGTGGCCAAAGCCAATGAAATAGCTGGCCGCCCCGCCACCGAGGCCAGCGAAGTGCCCACCGATAACCAGACGGGTGCTCCGCGCACCACCGACCACGGCGGCCTGCGCGGCGACATCAAAGCTGGCTCGCCCTACGGCGGCGAGGATAAGCTGAAGAGCCAGCAGGCATAGCTTTTCAGCATTTTTTACCAAAACGAAGCAAAGCCAGCCCTCGACCGGGCTGGCTTTGCTTCGTTTTGGCAGGCGGCGATTGGGCGCTAAAAAATCTTGCCCGGATTGAGGATGCCGTGCGGGTCGAACACGTTTTTGATGCCGCGCATCAGGTTCAGGTTGGCTTCCTTGAGGGCGATGCCGATGTAGCCTTTCTGCACCAGCCCGATGCCGTGTTCACCCGAGATGGTGCCGCCTAGCTGCACGCAGAGCTCGAAGATTTCGGAGATGGGCTGGCGCAGGCCCACGTTCCACATCTCGTCGTCGAGGTCGCCGCGAATGATGTTGACGTGCAGGTTGCCGTCGCCGGCGTGGCCGTAGCACACGCTCTTGAAGCCGTAGCGGGCCCCGATTTCCTTCACGCCTTTCAGCAGCGTGGGCAGCTCGGCGCGTGGCACCACGGTGTCTTCCTCCTTATACACGGAGTTGTAGCGCACCGAATTGCCGATGTTGCGCCGAATCTTCCACAGGTCGTCCTTTTGGCCGGCCGTGTCGGCGAGCAGAATTTCGCCTACGTCGTACTTCTCCAGCACGCCGTACACCTGCTCGGCTTCCTTATATAGCTCGTCCAAATCCTGGCCGTCGAGCTCGATGAGCAGGTGGGCTTTGATGTCTTCGGGCAGCGTGAGCGGAATTTTGAGGTAGTCGGACGACCAGGCAATGGCCTCGCGCTCCATAAACTCCATGCCCGACGGGATGATGCCCGCCCGGAACACGGCCGAAACCGCGTCGGCCGCCTGCTCTTCCTGCCGGAAGGGCACCAGCATCAGGATGTTGTGCTGCGGAAACGGCAGCAGCCGGAACACCACTTTGGTGATGATGCCCAGCGTGCCCTCCGAGCCCACCATGAGCTGGGTGAGGTTGTAGCCGGTGGAGTTTTTGAGGGTGTTGGCGGCTGTCCAGATGATGTCGCCGGTGGGCAGCACCACTTCCAGGTTCAGCACGTAGTCTTTGGTGGTGCCGTATTTCACGGCTTTGGGGCCGCCGCTGCTGTGGGCCAGGTTGCCGCCCAGCGAGCAGCTGCCCTTGCTGGCGGGGTCGGGCGGGTAAAACAGGCCCACTTCTTTCACCGCGTTCTGGAACACTTCGTTTATCACGCCGGGCTCCACGGTGGCCTGCAGGTTGCGCTCGTCAATCTGCAGAATTTTATTGAGCCGCTCGGTGCTGAGCACCACGCCGTGGTGGATGGGCAGCGCCCCGCCGCTGAGGCCGGTGCCGGCCCCGCGCGGCGTCACGGGCAGGCGGTGCTCGTGGCAGAGGCGCATAATCTGGCCGATTTCCTCGGCCGAGCCGGGGCGCAGCACCACATCGGGCGCAAAGTGAAAGTCCTCGGTGTGGTCGCGGCCGTAGTCGGCGTAGGCATCGGCGGTGGCGGTGGCCTCGGCGCGCTGGGCGGTGAGGACGTGCGCGGGGCCCACGATGGCCTCGAAGGCCACCAATAATTCGGGAGTCAAAACGTTAAAATCCATGAGCGGCAAAACTAGAAAGGCCGCGCAAACTATCTTTGCGGCCGATGGGGAGGGTGACAACGAAGATACTACCGCTGCTGCTGCCGGCTTTGCTCTTTTTGGCAAGCTGCCACCGCAAGCTCAATTACCGCGACGGCCAGTACCGCTCGGCCCGCGAGATGGTACGCCTTAAAAAGGGTGGCAGCCGCGTGAGCGCCCGCCCGGTGGGCAAAGCCAAAGCCGTGGGCGTGGCCCCCAGCGGTGCTAAAAACAAAGTGGTGGTGAAACGGCCTGCCCGCGTGGGCAGCGCCACCGGCACGCTGGCCTCCGTCATTGAAGCGGCCCGCTCCTACCAGGGCACTCCTTATTTATATGGCGGCACTACGCGCCTCGGGCTCGACTGCTCGGGCCTGCTGCAACTATCGTTTGCCGAAGCCGGCGTGAGCATCCCCCGCTCCTCCAACGAGCAGGCCGTGTGGGGCGACCCCGTTAAAAGCACGGACCTGCAGCCCGGCGACCTGCTTTTTTTTGGAGCGGCGCCCGGCAGCCGCACCATTACGCACGTGGGCATGGTGACGGTGGCAGATGAGGAAGGCGTCGATTTCATTCACGCCTCGACCTCGCTGGGCGTAGTAGAAAACAGCTTAGAATCTGACTATTATCTGAGCCGCTTCATCCGCGCCGTCCGCCCCCGATTATAGCGGCATGCCGAGTACCTTTGTATTGCAAATTGAATAAGGTTTTGTCTAAAGAACTAGGGTTCAGCACCCAATAAATAGTAAATTTTACGTAATATTGGCTCTTTATGCCCAACCGTACCTTTGCCTAACTTTCACTAAGCTCACTGTTTCCACCAAACCATTTCCCTATGAATAATTCATCTTTACGCCACTTTTTACTGCTGGCGGTACTGCTGCTTTCAGCCCACCTGGGCTGGAGCCAGGGTGCCACCACGGCCGCGATGAGCGGCGTCATCAGTGATGGCAAAGGCCAGGGCTTGCCCGGCGCTACTGTTATCGCCATTCACACGCCGACCAATACGCAATACGTAGCCCCCACCAACTCCGATGGGCGCTTCAACATCCAGAACATGCGCGTGGGTGGCCCCTACACGGTGCGCGTGACCTTTGTGGGCTACAAAGACCTGGTTCGGGAAGGCCTGAACCTGACCCTGGGCCAGAACCTGCGCTTCGACCAGACCCTGAGCGATGCCGCTACGGAGCTGAGCGAGGTGACGGTGAGCGGCCGCCGCGACCCGGTGATGAACGCCGACCACACCGGCGCCAGCACCACGGTGCAGCGCGAAACCATCGAGCGCCTGCCCACCCTGAACCGTTCGCTGAACGACTTCACCCGCCTCACGCCCCAGGCCAACGGCCAGAGCTTCGGCGGCCGCAACAGCGGTTTCAACAACATCACCGTGGACGGTGCCATCTTCAACAACGCCTTCGGTCTGTCATCGACGGTGGGTGGCCAGGCCAGCGCCCAGCCCATCTCGCTCGACGCTATCGACCAGATTCAGGTGAGCATCGCGCCGTTCGACGTGCGCCAGGGCTCCTTCACGGGTGCCGGCATCAACGTGGTAACCCGCTCGGGCTCGAACAAGGTGCAGGCTTCCATCTATGACTTCTACCGCAACCAGGACTTGGTGGGCAGCAAGGTGGGCGACATCAAGTCGGACTACCCCAAGTTCAACCTGAACAACATCGGCTTCCGCGTAGGCGGCCCGATTATCAAGGACAAGCTGTTCTTCTTCATCAACGCCGAATCGGAGCGTCGGAATGACCCGCCCACGGGCAACTTCACGGCTAACCGCGCTACCGACGGCTCGGCGGCTCCGGTTGGCAGCACCATCTCGAACGCTTCGGCCCGCGACCTTGATTTCCTGAGCAGCTTCCTGCAGCAGCAGTACGGCTACAACCCCGGTCCTTATGAAAGCTACAACCTGAAGTCGAACAGCGACAAGGCCACGGTTAAAATCGACTGGAACATCAACGCCAACAACCGCTTCAACATCAAGTACAACTACCTGAAGTCGTACGCCGACATCGCACCGAGCACCTCGGGCGGCATCAACAACCAACGGTCGCAGTCGCAGTTTGGCCTGCCCTTCCTGTCGTCGTACTACCGCATCAACAACAACCTGAACTCGATTATTGCCGAACTGAACAGCACCCTGGGCGGCGGCAAATACTCGAACAACCTGACGGCCGGCTACTCGGCCTTCCGCGACTTCCGCGAAAGCAGCGGCGGCATTTTCCCGCTGGTTGATATCGGCAACGCGGTGGGCCGCACGGCCAGCGGCACAGCCAACATTACGGCGTCGAACTCGCTGACCTCGTTTGGTTACGAGCCTTTCTCGGCCTTCAACATCCTGAACTCGGACGTATATCAGCTGGGCGACAACTTCACGGCTTACCTCGGCAAGCACAACGTGACGGTGGGTACTTACAACGAATACTATAAGTTCAAGAACGGCTTCTCGCCGAACTACTACGGCAACTACGCCTACAACTCGCTGGAAGATTTCTACGCTTCGGCTGGTTTCAACTACACCCGTGGCGATGCCACCAACGGCCCTTCCGTTTCGCCCCTGACGGGCACCCGCCCCGGCGCGCAGCGCTACAACCTGTCTTATTCGGCCCTGCCCGGCGGCTTCCCCTTCGCCGAAATCTCGGCAGCTCAATTGGGCTTGTACGTGCAGGACGAATGGTCGCCCCGCAACAACCTGAAAGTGACCTACGGTGTGCGCGCCGACCTGCCCTACCTGACTTCGGACCTGCAGCAGAACACCAACGTGGCCGCCCTGACGGGCTTCCGCGACGGCGTGCAGCTCAACACGGGCAATGCGCCGAAGAAAAACGTGCTGTTCTCGCCCCGCGTTGGCTTCAACTGGGATGTGAACGACGACCGCAAAACGCAGCTGCGCGGCGGTACGGGCATCTTCACCGGCCGTGTGCCGTTTGTGTGGCTCTCGAACCAGGCCAGCAACAACGGTGTGCAGTTCGGCTCGTTCAGCTCTATCGGCAACACCACCATCGTGCCCACCGGCACGACCCCGGCCTACTTCAACCCCAGCGTGGATGCCTACCGTCCGCAAAACGCAGCGGCTAACACGGCCTACAACATTGCCGTGACCGCCAGCGACTTCAAATTCCCGCAGGTGTGGCGCACGAACCTGGCCGTTGACCAGGAATTGCCCGGCGGCGTAATCGGTACCCTGGAAGCCTTCTACACGAAGGACATCAACGCCGTGTATCACCAGAACGTGAACCTGCCCGGCAGCGAAGCGATTCCTTACAACCGCGCCGTAGGCCCCGACAACCGTCCGATTTTCTACGTGCCCGGCACCAACACCAAAAACAACCAGATTTACGGCTTTATCCCCGCTCCGACGCCAAACCCGAACAATCTGGCAAACGGTAACACTGCTGCCCGCCCCAACATCAGCGACGCCATCCTGATGCGCAACACCAACAAAGGCTACTCCTACGCCATCACGGCGCAGCTGCAGAAATCGTTCAGCAGCGGCTTCTACGCCAGCGTAGCCTACACCTACTCCGACTCGCGCTCGGTGAACGACGGTGGCTCGATTGCCCAGTCCATCTGGCGCGACCGCTCGGTATCGGGCGACCCCAATGCCAACGTGCTCAGCTACTCCAACTTCCTGCAGCAGCACCGCGTTATCGCCTCGGCTTCGTACCGCAAGGAATACGTTGGCCACCTGGCCACCACGCTGTCGCTGTTCTACGAAGCTGCGCCGGCCGGCCGTTACTCGTATGTGTACTCGGGCGACATGAACGGCGACGGTCAGACGGCCAACGACCTGATGTACATCCCCCGCACGCAGAGTGATATCATTCTGAACCCCATTACCATTCCGGCAACCCAGGGCGGTGGCACCTACACCGCTGCCCAGCAGTGGACCGACCTCGACAACTTCATCAACCAGGACAGTTACCTGAGAAAGCACCGCGGCGAGTACGCCGAGCGTAACGGCGCCGTGCGCCCCTGGCAGAACCGCCTGGACTTCCGACTGCTGCAGGACATCTTCACCAACCTGGGCGAGAACCGCAACACGCTGCAGCTCAGCATCGATATCTTCAACATCGGCAACCTGCTCAACAGCAACTGGGGCACTTTCCAGACGGCGAACAAGACGAACCCGCTCACGTTTGCCAACTACAACGCGGCGGGCCAGCCCACCTTCACGTTCCCCTACCTCACCAACCCGGTACTGGTGAGCGCCGCCAGCGGCACCACGCCTGCCGTGATTACACCCGGCGTTCCGCTGACCGACACCTTCCGCAAGGACACGGGTGGCATCAGCTCGCGCTGGCAGGGCCAGATTGGCATTCGCTACATCTTCAACTAAGCTTTTCGGCTTAGCGTAGCCTTCGAAAAGGGCAGGAAGCAATTCCTGCCCTTTTTTTTGTGGCTGATTATTTGAGGGTTGTGGCAAAGACAGGAAAAAAGTACGGTCAGGGCTTGCCAAACCGCAAATCGGCCGTACTTTTGTCGAACCAAAGCGCAACTGGCACGGCGGTAAACAACCAAATCAGGGGGATTAGCTCAGCTGGCTAGAGCGCTTGCATGGCATGCAAGAGGTCATCGGTTCGACTCCGATATTCTCCACTGAAGTGAATGAAGGCAAACAGGCCGCTACAACCCAAGTTGTGGCGGCCTGTTTTGTTTTGGGGAGTTTGTGCGGCAAGCGTCGATTAAGGCGGGCATGGTCCGGCTGGCAGCAGCGCCCTGGCACCGCTATTTTTTTCCCGGGGCGGGCTGAATATTCTGGCAGCGGGCCGATTAGCAGGCTTAGCAGCTTTTGGCGGGAGTGTTAAGAATTTGATACCAAATAGTGCCCAAATGCACGGCGCTGCACAGCAGCAGCTCCCCTGCCGGGGGCGGGGCGGCGGTCCGGGCCGCGGGGGCAAGTGCGGGCAAGTAGGCAGGTATGGGTTTCCGTTTCTATCTTGAGGCCTAAATCATTCATTCGCTTATGTTTAGAAAAATACTCTTTCTGCTCGGCCTGGTAACGGCAATGCTGGCCCTGCCCGAGCGCAGCCTGGCAGCCCCCGGCGACACTACCCGCGTCACCATTTTCAACCGTCGGCCCCTCACGCACTACGGCAACTACGACACCACGGCCGTGATGCCGGCGGCCGGCCGTCGGTACCGCAAAATACTGATGCACTACATTTTGAGTCGCTATGCCTGCCCGGCCGGCACGCAATATTGCGGCTCGTGGGACTACACCACCCGCGTAATTCTGCAGCCGCCAGCCCACGACTCGCTGGAGCTGGCCCGCATCATGACTCCTTACGCCACCGACTGGCTGGCCACCGACCACACCCACGACTACGTGGTGGACGTGACCGACTATGCCCCCCTGCTGGTGGGCACCCCGGGCTACCGCTTCGAGTACCAGGGGTATTCGTGGGGCTTCCGGGTGACGGTGCGGCTTGATTTCATTGAGGGTACGCCGCCGCAGGACCCCATTGACGTGCGCAACGTGTACAACGGCACGTTTGCCTACGGCGTGACGGCCGACCCGATTGAGAGCCACCTGCCGGCCAAAAGCTTCACGGCTCCGTCGGCGGGCACGATTGTGCTCAAAAGCCTGATTTCGGGCCACGGCTCCGACCCCGTGAACTGCGCCGAGTTTTGCCGCCGCTACTACTCGCTGCTGGTTGATAACCAAACGCGCGGCACTACGTTTCTGTGGCGCGACGATTGCGGCAAAAACGAGGTGTACCCGCAGACGGGCACCTGGGTGTATAACCGCGGCAACTGGTGCCCGGGCGCGGTGGTGCGCCGCATTGCGCAGCCGCTTACCACGCTCACCACGCCGGGCCAGCCCTTCAGCCTCGACCTGAACATGCAGCCCTACACCGCCGCCAACCAGACGGCCGCTTCGGCGCAGTACATCTGGAGCAGCCAGCTGGTGAGCTCGGGAGCAATCAACTTCCAGAGCGATGCTTCGCTGGATGAAATCATCTCGCCGAACTCGAACGAAAACTACGTGCGCGAAAACCCCACCTGCGGCGGCCCCCAGGTGCGCCTGCGCAACCTGGGCAGCAACCGCCTCACGGCCGTCACCATTGCCTACCGCGTGAAAGGCCGGGGCCCCCTGCAGACCTATAACTGGACCGGCAACCTCTCGTATGGCCGCGACACGCTGGTGACCCTGCCCGCCCTGACTACGCTGATGAACAACACGGCCGGCGGCCGCTTCCAGGCCTGGACGGCCAGCCCGAACGGCACCCGCGACCAGAACGCCTACAACGACACCCTCACGACCAAGTTCGACGCGACCATGACCCTGCCGGGCTCCATCACGGTGAACATGACCACCAACAACGCGGGCGGTGTATCGGGCATCAACGAAACCAGCTGGCAGATTCTGAACGTGGCCGGCAACGTGGTGGCACAGCGCACGGGGGCTACCAGCCTCACCACCTACAACGACAACGTGCGCCTGGCACCGGGCTGCTACTCGCTGCGCGTGGCCGATACCGGCTGCGACGGCTTTGCCTGGTGGGCCTCGCCCACGGTGGGCAACGGCAGCATGCGGATTCTGAACTCGGCCGGCAACGTACTGCGCATCCTGAGCGGCGACTTCGGCTGCGAGTACACGCTCAACTTCCAGGTGGCCGGCACAGTGACCGGCGCGGCCACGGCTCAGCTGCTGAATGCCTTGGACGTGTACCCCAACCCCAGCCACGACGGCCAGTTCAGCCTCGACCTGAACCTGCCCACCAGCCAGGACGTGCAGCTGCGCGTGATTGACGCGCTGGGCCGGCAGGTGCGCACCCTGCAGCTCGCGCAGGTGAAAGCAGCCGTGCAGCCGCTGAATCTGGCGGGCGTGGCTCCGGGCGTATATGCCCTGGAAGTCCGCCTGGCCGATGGCACCAAGCTGAACCGCCGCCTGGTGATTGACTAACCCGGCGTTTGGCTGAGCCACCCAGGCAGCCAATAAAAAGGCCCCGCAACCAGGTTGCGGGGCCTTTTTACGTTTACATCAATTCAGCCTATTGCTTGCTGACCTTGATGGTCTGGGTATTGCTGGCATCCTGGTAGCGCACCAGGTAGATGCCGGCGGCCAGGCCGCTCAGGTCGAAGCGAGCCGTCTGGCTGGTCACTGCCGTCGTTTGCAGCACTTTGCCGGCGAGGTCGGTGAGGGCCACCTGCGCCTGCGGGCCCACCAGGCCCACCTGCACGGTGAGCGTGGCCGTGGCCGGGTTGGGGAAGGCGCTGAGGGCCACGTTGGCCTGGCCGGTGCGGCTGGCGGTGGCCACCACCAGGTTCACGGTGTAGTCTTCGGCCTCGCCGTAGTCCGACTGCGACGCGCCGCAGGCCTGCGTGGCCAGGGGCGTGAGGTCGTCGCCGCCGCGCACGCGCAGCTTGGTCTGGCCGAGCAGGGCCGCCGCTGGCACGGCTACCGGAATCACGGCCGTGCCGCTGGCCCCGGCGTTGGTGCCGAGCGTGAAGTATTCCGAGCTGTCGAAGATGCCGTTGTGGTTGAAGTCAATCCAGAGGGCGCTGTACTGGTTCACATCCGAGCCGAAGGTGAGCGTGACGTTGGTGGTGCGGCTCACGGGCAGGCTGGGAATGGCCAGGGTGGCGGGCTGCTGGGCGCTGTAGTCATGGTAATAGGGCGCCACGTTGCCGAGGGTGCTGGTGTTGCTGCTCAGGGTGCCCACCGTCACCGTCCGGATGATGTCGGTGTTGCCGCCGCTCACGTAGGTGGGCGTGCAGTAGCACTGCGTGAAGGGCGAAAGCGTAACGCTCACCGGAGCCGACACGGCCGAGGCGCCGCTGCCCGCGCAGGTGATTTGCAGGCGGTAGTCGGTGTTCGCCGTCAGGCTGGGCACGGTGTAGGGCACGGTGGTAGCGCCGCTGATGGGCGTGAACGTATTGGCTCCCGCCGGGCTGCTCTGCCACTGGTAGCTGAGGCCGGTGGCGCCGGTGGTGTAGCCGCTGGCCCGCAGAATGAACGAGGTGGCCGGGCACACCGTGGCCGACGAGGCCGTGGCCGTGCCGCCGGTGGGCGTGCCGGTGCAGGCCGTAGCCGGGGCAATGGTCACGAGGTAGTCCTCTACCTCCCCGAAATAGCTGTTGAAGCAGGCCTGGTTGCCCACCACGCCGCCGTTGTTGGAACGCACGCGCATGCGGGTGGGGCCGGTGAGGGCCGTGGCCGGCACGGCCACCGAGCCGGTCAGGCTCAGGTCGAGGCCGGTGAAGCCGGTGGCCGGGCCCGTGCCGATGAGCGTGTATTCGCTCACGTCGAACGTGCCGCTGTGGTCGTAGTCAATCCACACGCCGGCCTGGCTGTTGGTGGCGTTGATGTGCAGGTCGAGGGTGAGCGGGTAGGTGGTGCCGGGGGCCAGCGTGGTGGTCAGGGCCGTGTTGGTGGTGTAGCTCACGTAGCCGCCGCTGGTGCAGGCGCTGGTGTTGGTGAGGGCGCCGAAGCTGACGCCGCGAATCCACTCGTTGGTGCAGCTGCCGCCGGTGGGCGTGCAGTAGCAGTTGAGGAAGGAGCTTTGGGCCACGGCGATGACGGACGAGGTAGCCGACAGGTTGCTGCCCGCGCAGGTCACCACCACGCGGTAGTCGGTGGCCGCCGTCTGGTTGGCCACGGTGTAGGCTGCCGTGGCCTGCGAAGCGCCCAGGTTGGTGAAGGTATTGGCGCCGGCGGGGCTGCTCTGCCACTGGTAGCTGATGCCCGAGCCAAACGCGGCCCCGGTGGTGTTCAGCGTGAAGCTGTTGCCCACGCAGGCGCTGGCCGTGGTGCTGGTGGCCGTGCCGGCGGCCGGCGTGCCGCTGCACACCGAGTTGATGGTGATGCCCATCACGTTGAGCACACCCGAAGTCGAGGTCTTCGAGAAGCCGATGCTCTGGATTTGCTTGGCGAAGTTGGCCGTGGAAATGGTGAGGCGAATCTGATACAGGCGCGGGTCCGAGGCGTTGTTCTCCCGGTTTTCGACGCCGCGCTGCACCCGGCCCAGGCCCAGAATGGCGTAGCCCGCGCCGCCGTACCAGTCCGAAACGGTCTGGCCGGCAAATACCTGCGTGGTGCCGTCGCTGAACGTTACGGTCACGTCCACGGTGGCCGCGCCGCTGCCCGAGGTGGCCAGCAGGTACACCTCGCCGGCCGACTGCGGCGTGGCAAACGTGAGCGTGCCCGTGCCCGTCCCGGTGCCCGTGCCGCTGGCCGGAATCCGCAGC
The DNA here is from genome assembly GCF_054780555.1 of Hymenobacter daeguensis. Taxonomy (NCBI): domain Bacteria; kingdom Pseudomonadati; phylum Bacteroidota; class Cytophagia; order Cytophagales; family Hymenobacteraceae; genus Hymenobacter; species Hymenobacter daeguensis. The sequence continues at coordinate 37,107 of NZ_BAAGWC010000007.1, read as the reverse complement.
GAGTTGCTGGCCGCATAGGAGGCCAGTTGGAAGGTCACGCCTGCCGTGGCCGCGCTGTTGATGAGGCCGCTGGTGGGCAGGTAGGAAGTACCCGTCGGGTTGTAGTCCTGGGCCATGAACACGTAGCCGCCCGCGTCGATGCCAATGGTGGTCGAGTTGATGGAAGTGCCGGTGCCGTTGGCCACCACGTCGGCGTTGTAGCCCGTCACGGTAACGGGCGTGTAGGCCGCGTGCGCCAGCGGGGCCGTGGCCAGCCCCAGGGCGCTCAGGGCCAGGGTTAGAAGGTGGGTAATGGGTTTTTTCATACAGAAATAAAAGGGGGTGAAGAGGGTTTTGGTCAGCAGTCGGTGAAGGGGGTTGGGGTGAGGGGGTTACAATCGTTAAAAGTAGGCCCCAATGCTGCGGCAAGCAAAACGCCCGGCCAGAAATCCGGCCGGGCGTTTAATTGGTAAAGTCATTTGGCTGTAGGGGCGGGGCTTGCCCTCGCCCGTCGTTGAACGACAATTGTATGCGCCGATGCCGACGGCGGGCGGGGGCAAGCCCCGCCCCTACACTACACAAACAGCCCCTCTACCGACAGGTACCGCTCGCCGGTGTCGTAGCTGAAGGTGAGCACGCGGCTGCCCTGGGGCATGTCGGGCAGCTTTTTGGCAATGGCGGCCAGCGACGCGCCCGACGACACGCCGGCGAACAGGCCCTCCTCGCGGGCGGCGCGGCGGGTCATGTCGAAGGCCTCCTGCTGCGAAACCTGAATGGCCCCGTCCAGAATGACCGTGTGCAGGTTATCGGGGATGAAGCCCGCGCCGATGCCCTGAATGGGGTGCGGCCCCGGGGCCCCGCCGCTGATAACGGGCGAAGCCTCGGGCTCCACGGCAAAGGTTTTCAGGTTGGGGAAGTGGGGCTTGAGGGTTTCGGCCACGGCCGTGATGTGGCCGCCGGTGCCCACGCCGGTGATGAGGAAATCGAAGCCCTCGGGCGCGTCGCGCAGGATTTCCTGGGCCGTGGTCTGGGCGTGCACCTGCGGGTTGGCGGGGTTCGAGAACTGCATCGGCATCCAGGCACCGGGGGTGTTCTTCACCATTTCCTGGGCTTTCTCGATGGCGCCTTTCATGCCCTTTTCGCGGGGCGTGAGCTCAAGGTTGGCCCCGTAAGCGGCCATCAGGCGGCGGCGCTCGATGCTCATGCTTTCGGGCATTACCAGCGTGAGCTTGTAGCCTTTCACGGCGGCCACCAGGGCCAGGCCCACGCCGGTGTTGCCGGAGGTGGGCTCCACAATCAGGCTGTCTTTGGTAATGAGGCCATCCTTTTCGGCCTGCTCAATCATGCTCAGCGCAATCCGGTCCTTGATGGAGCCGCCGGGGTTGGCCCGCTCCAGCTTCACCCAGATTTCCACGTCGGGGCGGGTGGCGGCGAATAGTTTGTTGAGGCGGACCAGCGGCGTGTTGCCAATGGTGTCGAGAATGGTATTGGCTTTCATGGGGGTAAGTAAAGGTTTGGGTTGCTTGTAGCGCGGACTTTGTAGTCCGCGCATTTTTGAACGACCAATGCGCGGACTACAAAGTCCGCGCTACGGTTAAATCGAAAAAACCAGCTCGGCGGCGGGGTCCACGCTGCGCGAGATGTTGATGTGGGCGCGGTGATAGACGCGCGAGTGCGAGGGTACGCTCTCCGTGAGCCAGACGTTGCCGCCGATGACGCTGTGCGCCCCCACCACCGTGCTGCCGCCCAGGATGGTGGCCCCCGCATATATCACCACGTGGTCCTCAATGGTGGGGTGGCGCTTCTGGCCCTGCAGGCCCTTGGTCACGCTCAGGGCCCCGAGGGTCACGCCCTGGTAAATCTGCACGTTGGCCCCAATCACGGCTGTTTCGCCGATGACGAGGCCCGTGCCGTGGTCGATGCAGAACGCCGGCCCGATGTGCGCCCCCGGATGAATATCCACGCCGGTGCGCTGGTGGGCGTACTCGCTCAGCAGGCGCGGCAGGCGCGGCAGCCCGCGCTGGTAGAGCGCGTGCGCCACCCGGTAGAGCGCCGTGGCATAGAAGCCGGGATAGGAGCTGATGATTTCGCCAATGCCCTGCGCGGCGGGGTCGGAGGCCAGAATGGCGGTGGCATCGCGCAGCAGCGCGGCCCGCAGCGCCGGCAGTTGGGCCGTAAACTCGTCGGCCAGCGCCCCGGCCGGGGCCGGCAGGGCCGGCACCTTGGTGAGCAGAATGGCCAGCTCGGACCGGAAATGATAAATCTCGGAGGCAACGGCATCGGCCGTGGCCAGGGGCCGCTCGGCGCGGTGCGGAAAGAGCAGGGCCAGCAGCCCATCGGCCAGGGCGCAGAAGGCCGCCCCGGGCAGGGCATCGGGCACGGAGGCATGGGCCAGGGCCAGCTCGGCTGCAAAAGAATCAGGAAGGATGGGCACAGAAATAAGGCGATAAGTAAGAGGCAGGAAAAGAAACCCGTTGGCCGGGCGAAGGTTTCGGGGCAGAGCGCCAGGGCAGCACAGATGCCGCAACCGAAAGCCCGTCATGCGGAGCGCAGCCGAAACATCTCTACCGCAATAGTAAACCCTGATGCCTGGATTACTACTGCACGCGAGCTGCTTCGGCTGCGCTCCGCATGACGGGCTTTTCGTTCATCTCTCCCCTACTCCACCATCAGGCGCGGGGCCGGGCCGGCCCCGCGCAGCAGGTAGAGGCCGGCGGGCAGTCCTTGCAGGCCAAGCGCGGCTTCGGTTCCGATTGGGGCGGGGTGGTGGCACCCGGCACTGTTGCATTTCCTAAAGCCCCGGCCAGGCACACATTTCCTGCCGCATCGATGGCTGTGGCGCTCACTTTTGAAAAATTACCGGTAGCTGCCGCTACCGCCGGGAGGCGAATAGTTAGCTGGAGAAGGGCCAACAGGCACAGGGGAAATAAAGAGGCAAATGCTTCATCAGGAAATAGAAAAGGGGGTTGCCAAATATAGCCCTCCCCTACCCGGCTGGCTGTGTCTGGCCCAGCACCCAATCCTGCACGATGCGGATGAGGGCGTTTTCCTGGAAGGGCTTGGTGAGGTAGTCGTTCATGCCCACGGCCAGGCATTTTTCGCGCTCGCCGTTGATGGCGTTGGCCGTGAGGGCGATGATGGGCACGGCGAGGCCCTGCTGCTGGCGCAGGATGGCGGTGGCCTCGTAGCCGTCCATCACGGGCATCTGCACGTCCATCAGAATGAGGTCGAAGGACTGGGTCTGGGCCAGCTGCACGGCGATTTCGCCGTTGGCGGCCTCGGTCACGTCCATGGCCAGGTTGGCCAGAAACACGCCGGCCAGCATCCGGTTGAAGGAGTTGTCTTCGACCAGCAGTACGCGCTTGCCGCGCAGGGCGTAGCGCAGGCTGCTCAGGTCGGCGCTGGGCTGGGGCTGGGGCAGGTCGGCGGGGGTGGCCGGGGCCAGGCGCAGCGCGAAGCGGCTGGTGGTGCCCCAGTTTTTCTGGCTGCTCACGCGCAGCTCGCCACCCAGCAGCTCCACCAGCTTCTTGCTGATGCCCAGGCCCAGCCCGGTGCCCCCAAACTTGCGCGACACCGACGAGTCTTCCTGGCTGAAGTTCTCGAATATCTGGGCCAGGTACTCGGCATCCATGCCAATGCCGGTATCGCCCACGGCAAACTCCACGCACACTGCGCCGTCGGGCAGGGCTTCGAGCAGGGAGCAGGCCACCGTGACGGAGCCGCGCTCGGTGAATTTCACGGAGTTGCCGGCCAGGTTGAGCAGGATTTGGGTGAGGCGGTAGGGGTCGCCGAACAGCACTTCCGGCACGCCCCGCCCCACCTGTATCGTGAAGTCGAGGCCCTTTTCCTCGGCCTTGTAGTGCAGGGTTTTCTCTACCTGGGCCAGCACCTCGCGCGGGCTGAAGCCGATGCGCTCGATGGCCATGTGGCCGGCCTCGATTTTCGACAGGTCCAGGATGTCGTTGATGATGACCAGCAGGTTTTCGGCCGAGGCCGAGATGGCGTGCAGGTAGCTGGCCTGGGGGCCGCTGAGCTCGGTTTGGGCCAGCAGCTGGCTCATGCCCAGAATGGCGTTCATGGGCGTGCGGATTTCGTGGCTCATGTTGGCCAGGAAATCCTGCTTGGCGCGGGTGCTGATTTCGGCCTGGGCCTTGGCCTCGCGCAGGCTGGCTTCGAGGTTTTTCTGGGGCGTCACGTCGAGGTAGATGCCGATGGAGCCGATGGGCTGGTGGTCGTCGCTGTAGAGCGGGGCGCCGCTCACCAGCAGCCACTTGCGCTCGCCGGCCTTGGTGGTCACCACGATTTCGTAGGAGTCCGACACGCCGTCCTGGCGGGTGCGCAGCTTGTTTTCCACCATGGCCAGGTCGTCGCCGTCGAGCAGCAGGGGCGAGAGGCGCTGGCCGGCCAGCTCGTCGGTGCAGTAGCCGGTCATGTCGCAGAAGCTCTGGTTGGCGTAGAGCAGGTGGTCGTTCAAATCGGCCTCTACCAGGCCCAGCGACATGTTTTCGATGATGCTTCGGTATTTTTCCTCGCTGCGGCGCAGGTCGGCCTCGGCCCTGGTGCGGGCCGTGATGTCCTGAAACTTCCACATCTGGCCGATGTAGCGGTGGCCGTCGAAAATCGGGGTGAAGTCGCGCTGCAGCACCCGGCCGTCGAGCAGCGGGATGATGTCGCCGCTCACGGGCTTGCGCCGTTGCAACAGGGCCGCGATGCGGGCCACGTAGCGGTGGGGGTAGCGCACGTAGGCTTTGGAGCCCTCGGCCAGCCAGGCCCCCTGCCGGCCCACCAGCTGGGTTGGCGTGGTGGGCTTGGCCAGCAGCTCGCAAAAGGCATCGTTGACCAGCATGATGCGGCGGTGCTCGTCTTCGAGCACCAGCCCCTCCTGGAAGTTGGCAATCACGGTGGAGAGCCGCCGCACGGAGGCATCGAGGGCCTCGCGGGTTTCTTTCAGGGCCGAGATGTCGCTTTGCAGGCCGCTGAGCCGCCGGGGCTCGCCCAGGGCGTCGCGCTCGGTTATCACGGCCCGGCTCAGCACCCACTTGTAGGTGCCGTCTTTGCAGCGCATCCGGTACTCGGCGGCAGCGGCGGGAATCTCGCCGCGCACGTACTCGCGCACCACGGTCAGCACCATTTCCAGGTCGTCGGGGTGGATGTGGCCCAGCCAGGTTTCGTAGAGGTCGTCGAAATCCTGGCTGCCGTAGCCCAGCATGGCCTTGTACTCGGGCGAGAACGTGAGCTGGTGGGTGTGCAGGTCCAGCTCCCAAGTGCCGTCGCCGAAGCCGTCCACCACCAGGCGCATCCGCAGCTCGCTGTCGCGCAGCACGGCCTGGGCCTGCTTCAGGGGGGTGATGTCCTGCAGAATGCCGCTGTAGATAACGCCCCGGTCATCGGTGCCGATAACGGCGGCGCTGCCCTGCATCCAGCGCAGCGGCTGGCCGGCCACCACCACGCGGCCTTCAAAATTCCAGTGCTGCCGGTTCCCCACCGCCGTGGCCATCGACTGCATGAAGCCGGGCCGGTCGTCGGGGTGAATGAATTCGGGCATCCGTCCCACCTCTTCCAGCTGAATGCCAAACAGCTCATACATCTTCGGGCTCACGTAAATGAATTCGAAGCTGTTGTCGTCGTTTTTGCGCCACTCGTAGAGCACGCCGGGCGCATTTTCGGCCAGGGCCTGAAAGCGGACTTCTGTTTCGGCCAGCGCCTTCTTCCATTCGGTGATGTCCTCGACCAGCTTGGCCATCACCACCACCTCGCCCGCCGCGCTGCGAATGGGCAGCACCTTCACGCGTATCCAGCCGCCCCCGGTGCCCGGCCGGGGCACTTCGTACTGAAAGGCCACCTGCGCCGCCAGGCTCTCCTGAATGTAGCTGAGGGTGGCGGGCTCGGTGAGCAGGGGGCGCAGGTACTGCTTCACCGGCTGGCCCACCAGCTGGGCCACCTCCACCCCATAGAGCTGTCCGAAGCCGTCGTTGGCCCAGATTATCCGGTCGGCGGTATCGGTAAACACCACGGCCGAGTAGATGCCCTGCATCAGCTGCTCCAGCTGCGCGGGCTCGGGCGCCAGCGGGTTGGTAGCGGCAGGGCGGGCCGCCAGCTGCGCGCGCAGGTCTTCGTTTTCGGCCCGCAACCGGCTCAGGGCCGCTTCCAGCTGCGCGCGGGTCATGTCAGGTTGATTCACAGCGGGAAACGTGGAAGAGCAATGATGCTTGTGGAGGGCTATTTACGGCACCAATTTAGTAGCGGATTCCCAGCGAAAGGATGCTAAATGTTCAGCTTATCAGGAGCGCACAACGTTTATCATGGAATAATGGTATTCCCGTATCCGGCCGGGCCGATGAATGGCTAGCCGGGCAGGGTCCGCACGTGCGACACCGGCACCGGGCTGCCCACGCCGTGCTGGGCCATGCCGCGCTGCAGCTGCTCGATGAGGCGGCTCTGGGCGCTGCCGTTGTGCCCGGCCAGGGTGTAGGCCCGGAACGCCAGCGTGACGCCCCCGGCCCGCAGCGCCGTCACGGCCACCTGCGGGGCCGGCACGGCCACCACGTCGGCATCGGCCGCCATCAGCGGGATGGCCCAGGCGCGAAGCTCGTCGAGGTTGGTGGCGTTGTCGACATCGGCCAGGATTTCGACCTGGGCCTTGTTCTGGGTGGTTTTGTTGACGATGACGGAGTTCGACGTGGTGCCGTTGGGCAGAATCACGGTATCGCCCTGCCCGGTGACGAGGATGGTGTTGAAAATCTGGATTTCGCGCACCTCGCCCGCCTTGCCCTGCGCCTCAATGGTGTCGCCCACCACGTAGGGCTTGAACACGAGGATGAGCACGCCGCCGGCAAAATTGGCCAGCGTGCCCTGCAAGGCCAGCCCCACGGCCAGCCCCGCCGCCCCCAGAATGGCCACAAACGACGTGGTTTCGAAGCCCACCATGCCGGCCACCGAAATCAGCAGCAGCACTTTGAGCACGATGGTGGCCAGGCTGTTGAGAAACGAAGCCAGCGACACATCCAGGTGCCGGGAAGCCGCCGTCACAAGGCGGCTGACCCAGCCAATCAGCCACCAGCCCACCACCAGCACCACCAGGGCCATGAGCACACGGGGCAGGTAAAGGACGACGAGATTTTGAAGCTGCTGGGCGTAGGTGGCAATTTGACTCATAGCGAAGAAGACCGGGTAGTTGAGAGGAGCGCAAATAAATAAAGCGCCTGTCGTGCTGCGCTACGCACGGCATCACGGACGCTAAAAAACTACAGCGCGGGCACCGGCACCAGCTCCACGCCCAGAATCTGGTCGCCGATGTCGAGCTTGTGCACCACGTCGAGGCCGCCCACCACCTGGGCGAAAATGGGGTAGCGGCCGTCCAGGTGCGGCGTGGGCGTGTGGGTGATGAAGAACTGGCAGCTCTCGGTGTCCTTGCCGGCCGAGGCCAGGCCCACGCTGCCCTCCTCGTAGCGCAGGTCGCCGAACTCGGAGCGCAGGTTGTAGGGCGCGCTGCCGTTGCCGTCGCCGCGCGGGTCGCCGCCTTGGGCCACGAAATTGGGCACCACGCGGTGGAAATACAGGTTGTCGTAGAAGTGCTGCCTGATAAGCGTGACGAAGCTGGCCACTGCGCCAGGTGCTTCGTTGGGCTTCAGCTCGAGCAGGATAATGCCCTTGCTGGTGCGCAGGCGCACCTGCTGGCCCAGCGGCACGCCCTGCACCACCGCCCAGTCGATGGGATGTTGGGTGGCGGTGGCCAGCGGCGTGGGCGTGGGCTTCGGGGCTTTTTCCAGCTTGTCGAGGGCCTGCTGAATGCTCTGCCAGGCCTCAATCTCGGTGGGCAGCTGCAGCCGGGCCTGGGCGTCGCGCAGGGCGGTAAGGTCGGCGGGCTGGGCGGTGGGGTAGATTTTAGCGTCGCCCAGTGCTTCGGCGGCGGTGCCGAGCAGGGCCACGTCGCCGCTGCGCAGGCCCTGGCGCATGGCCAGGGCAAAATCGGCGTGGCGGCCGGCCGGGAAGTCGGGCAGCCGGCGCATGGCCAGCAGGGCGTTGAGGGCGTAGCCCGCCACCACCGGCGACTGCCCCGGCGCAAACGCCTCCATCCGGACGAAGTCGAACGCGGCCGGGTCTTCGCCCAGCGCTTCCAGCAAAAAGCCCTTCTCGTACACCGTGGGCGCGGCCGGGTAGCGCTTCTCAATGGTTTCGACCAGGCTGGGCCGGGCGGCCGGGCTGGCGTGGTGCACGGCCGCCCGCAGCAGGGCCGCCCGCACCCGCACCGAGGCCTGCTTGCTGCCATCGGCCAGGGCCGCCAGCGCCGCCCCCGACTCGCCCCTGGCGTGGGCCAGCAGCCACTCGGCGGCCGTGAGGGCCACCGGGGCGCGGTCGTGGTTCAACGCGAAAAACACGGCCTTGCGGCTGAGTGGGTAGCTTTCCGCATCGAACGGCAGGGCCCGAATGGCCATCAGGCGCACCCGGTAGTCCCGGTCTTTCACGGCCAGTCGCGCCAGCACATCGGCGGGGCTACCGGCCACCCGGCCGGCCGTTGAGCCAGCCGGCGGCGAAACGGCTGCTATTTTTCCCAGTACAGTCGCGGCAGCTGCCCGCACGGCGTAGCTGCGGTCTTTTTGCGCCACCCGCAGCAGCGTGCTTTCGGCCAGCCGTTTCAGGTCGGCATCGAGGCCCCGGGTGCGGCTCAGCGCCACCACGGCCGCCAGCCGGCCCCGCACGGGCAGCCGGGGCGAGTTCAGCAGCAGCACGGTGCGCCGGATGGTTTCGGGCGAGGTGAGGCCGCGCAGGGCGGCGCGGCTCAGGCCCCAGGCCAGGGCGGCGGCGCGGGCGGTGTCGGTCAGGATTTCCACGCGCCAGAGCTCGGGCAGGCTGTGGCGCGTAACGGTGCGGCCCAGGGCTTCGTGCACGTAGCGGCGCACGGTGCCGTCGGTTTCCTTCAGCACGCGCACCCGCAGGCTGTCCACGGCGGTGCTGTCGCCGGTCTGGCCCAGGGCGTAGGTGGCGGCGCGGCGCAGGCGCTGGCCGCCATCGCACAGCAGCGGCAGCACGCCGGGCACGGCGGCCGGGGCCTGCACCGAGGCCAGCGCCAGCGCCGCCTCGCGCCGGTAGGCGGGGTTGGCGTTGGCGAGGAAGGGCAGAAGGGCGGTGGTATTGCGCTCGTCCTGCGCCGTGCCAATCTGGCGAATGGTGGCGTCGTGGTACTTGTTGGCCAGGTTGGCGCCCGGGCGCGGGGTGCGGGCGCAGGCGGCGGCCAGCAGCAGCAGAGGCCAGAAACGAAGGGAGCGAAGCGTCATAGAACAAGGAATGGTGGCGCGGAAAGGAGCGCGAACTTTGTGGTTCGCGTGGCAGAACGATTCGGATGAACAGCACGGGAACGCGAACTACGAAGTTCGCGCTACTTCCGCCCTACTCTCCCCCCCAGGATTCTTCCTGCGGCGCGGCTTCGCCCGGCAGGTGCTGCGTGCCAATGTCCGCCAGCAGCTCGTCGAGCTGGGCAAACAGCACTTCGTTGCCGTGCTGCTGGTAGCTGGCCAGGGCCGTTTCAAAAGCGGGCAGCCCGGCCAGAAACGCCCGCAGGTTCTCGGCCGTGATGGCCGCGAAATGCCGGCCGTAGCCCATCTGCTGCACTTCGGCGGCGTTCAGCCACTGCTCAAACTGGGCCGGAATGGGAATGGCGCAAATGGGCTTGTGCAGAAACACCGCCTCCGAAATCAGCGAAAACCCGCCGTTGGTGACGATGGCGCGGGCGCTGGCCAAATCGGCAATGAAGCCGGCTTCGGAGAAAGCCCGGAGCTGCACGTTGCCGTGGTCTTCCTCCTTGTTGAAGCCGTAAACGCGGAACTCCTGCTCGGGCAGCTGCTGCAGCAGCGGCACCAGGTCGTGCTGCGTGGTGGCCGACTGGTACACCAGCACGTGGCTGCCCTGGCTGGGCACGGCGGCCAGAATCTCGGGCCGGATGATGGGCGGCACCAAGGTAGTGCGCTTTTTCTTCAGCGGCAAACCGAAGAAGGTGGTGACGAAGTAGTGGCGGCTGCGCGGCAGCTTGGCCCGCACAATGGCTTTGGCCACCTGGTAGTTGCCAAACTCAGCGGCGGGCACCTTCACGTTCAGCCGGGCCCGGCTGATAATCTGCATGTTGTCGATGCTGACCACGGGCAGCCGCTTCAGCTTGGCAAACAGGTAGCTGAACGACTCGAAATCCGACACCACCACCTCGGGCTCGAAGCCGCCCAGCAGCTCGCGGTACTTGCTGAAGTTCACCTGCAGGTCTTCGGGGGCGGTGCGCAGGGTGAGCTTCACGGTCTGGGCCTTGCTCACGGCCAGGCCATTGTAGGCCAGGTGAAACCCCCTGATTTCGTGCACCCGGCCGGGAAAGGCAGCGGCCAGCATCCGGTAAGCGCGGCTGCTGCTCACCACCTGCACTTCGTGGCCTTCGGCCAGCAAGTGGCCGATGACCACTTTGCTGCGCGTGGCATGGCCCAGGCCCTCGCCGGGCACTCCGTATAGAATTTTCATGGGTGCAAAGATGGGTATTAAGGCAAATAAAAAGGCCCTGGCTTTGTCAAGCCAGGGCCTATCTGCTTTAAAGGCGGTCGGCTATTCGGTCACCACCAGCTTCTCGCTGCGGGTGCCCTGGTTCGATTCCAGGCGCACGATGTAGATGCCGGCGCGCACGTCGCTCAGCGGCAGGCGCAGCTGCTGCGGGCCCGTCGGATACGTTTTTTCGCGCACCACCGCGCGCACCAGGCGGCCGGTGGCATCGAGCAGCGAAACCGTGACGGGACTGGCGCGCTCCAGCTGAAAATTGATGGCCGTGGCCCCGCTGCCGGGGTTGGGGTACACGGCCATCTGCACGGTGCCGGGGGTGGTGGCCACGCCCGGCATGGTGCTGAGCACCACGTTTTCATCGCCGGCGCGGTAGGGCAGCACGTCGAAGTAGGTGAGCAGCATCTCGGCCGTGGTACTCTCGCCCCACTGCGTGGTCACGGGCGGGCTGTTGGGGTTGCGCGGGTTCTGGGCCGTGTTGTCGTAGGTGGCATCGGCCATGAGGCGCGAGCCGGCCGGGATGCGCTGCAGGCTGGTGAAGCGGTAGGTGCCCTGCCAGCGGAAGTCCCAGTCGTTGATTTTCACCATCCGGATGGTGTCGCCGTTGGGCTTCACGGCCCACACTTTCCAGCTTTTGCTAAGCAGGTGGGCGTGCGGGGCCACGCTGAGCACCGTGGCCTCGAACGGCACCGTGAGCTGGGCGTGGAAGGTGCTGACCTGGTTGGCCGGAATGACGAACGGCCCGTTGGTGAGCGTTACCGGCGAGATGGCCGGCAGCGTCTGAATGTAGCGCGTGACGGGCTGGCGGGCGAAGAAAATATTCACCACCGACGAGTCGGTCTGCGTCACGTAGTTGGGGCCGTAGTGAATCTGGAGCAGCAGCGACGAGCGGCGGAACAGCTTCTTGCCCATGCCCGAGGGGTAAAAGCGCGACTGCATGCCCGGCACCCAGGCCGCAAAGTTGGTTTCGACGGGGTTGAAGCCGAACCCGCCAAACTGCGTGTAGCCGTAGCCGGGCGCGGCGGCATCGAGGGCCTGGGCCTGCTGCGTGGTGTCCATGCCGATGATGACGTGGTGCACGATGCTCTTGTTACCGGCCCGGAACTCGATGGCCGCAATGTCGCGGTCGGCGGGCATGTTGATGGGCAGCACGAAAATGCGGTACATGTCCTGGCCATTGCCGAGGTGCGTGAAGCGCTGGGCCATCGGAATCACCATGTCCGGCGTGCCCAGCTGCGAGCCGCTGGGGTACGTGGGCACGGGCGGCGTCTGGGCGGGGTTGCCCTGCGGCATGCCGCCATCCACCCACGAGGCTATTTTGGCGATTTCGGCCGTCGTGAGGGTGTTCTCGTCCAAGTAATGCTTGTAGTTCGGGTCGGGCTTCCACGGCGGCATGTAGCGCGTGCCGGTGGCGTACTTAATGGTCTGGCCGTGGCTGGCCACCTCGGCATAAGTGGTGAGCGGAAACGGCGCCACTTCGCCCGTGCGGTGGCAGCTGGTGCAGTGCTGGTACACCAGCGGCGCAATGTCCTGGCTGAAGGTGTAGGGCGTGGTCTGGGCCCGGGCTGGTTGCCGCAGGGCCAGGCAGCCCAGGGCCAGCAGCAGGGTGGAGAGGTAGTGTTTCATCATAATGCTGGTTTTTCAGAAAGGCGACGAACTTCAAATTTACTCAATAAAACAGCCCACCGGCTCGGTGCGCGGCACGGCCACCGGCTGGCCGGCCACGATGGCGGCCAGCGCCTCGGCCAGCTCGTGGTGGCGCACCACGGTGCGGTGCTGGCCCAGGCCGGCGTAGGCGTCGTTCAGCCGGCCCTGGTAGAGCACGGTGCGGCCATCGGCCGCCACCACCACCGCCTCGGGCGTGACGCGGGCGTGCAGCCTCCTGGTGAGCTGGTGGCCGGCATCGGCCTGCATCGGAAAGGCCAGCTGGTAGGTTTTGGCGAAGGTGGCCATGCCCGCCGCACCGGTTTCTTTGGCCGGAAACACGCCCACGAATTGCACGCCCTGCGCGCCGTACTGGCGGTGCAGCTCGCGCAGCGGCAGCGTGGCGGCCTGGCTGATGGGGCAGGTTTCGGCCAGAAAAACATACACCGTGGCCCGGGGCGCGGGCGCGGCCCCAAACCCCATGAAACTGAGCAGCCAAAGTAGCAGAAGCGGCATCGGAAAGGCTATTGAGAGCGGGCGGAAATGCGGTTTAATGCGGCGGGCGGCAAGAAATAGCGCCGCTGGTGCGTTTGCTTTGCGGCGGTTGGATTGGTAAACCACGCATAAGTTACATAGCAAAACCAAATTATTTGACCAGCCCCCGCCGGGCCGGCCCCTACCAGACACTGGCCCGGCTGGTGGGGTTCCGACTTTTCGGCCCGGTTTTCGTTTACGCCGCTGAAACCTCTTCGCTTCATCATTCGCCATGACTACTTCTGCTCTGCCCTTTGCCCGCCGGCCGCTGGCGGCAGCCCTGGCCGCAGCGGCCCTGCTGCTGGCCAGCTCCTGCACGGCCCCGCGCGCCATCATTGCCACCGGCAAGGTCACGCCCCAGGGCGAGTTCCGGGTGGGCTACAACCAGGGCTTCAACCTGGCCAGCGCGCCCGTTGCCAAAGCCGGCAGCGCCGTGAAAGCCGCCGCCAGCCAGGCCGCCAGCCAGGACAAAGTGGACTACTCCGACGCCACCACCCAGCTGCAGGCCGCCGCCCTGGCCTACGTCCTCGACCCGGTGCAGCCCACCGCCGACCTCAACATCCGCTACGGCATCGTGCCGCGCCTCGACGCGGGCTATAAATACGCCTTCGGCTCGCACGTTTTCGATGCGCAGTACCAGCTGCTGGGCCCCACCGGCACGCCCGAGAGCCCCGACCGGAGCGCGGCCAGCGGCACCACCTACGCCAGCATCGGCCTGCAGTTTGCCACCCAGCGGGCCAAGCTGCCCAGCATTCCCTTCCTGTCCGACATCAACTCGGTGCTGAATTTCCGGGCCACGCGCAACGACCTGCTGGTGCCGCTCACGTTCAGTCAGTCGTTTGGGCCGGAAGAGGAAATCGGGGCCATCAGCTACGGCCTGGTGTACGCCCACAGCTGGGTGAGCTACGGCTTCGCGCCCGACAAAATCTACAACGGCTCGGTGAAGGTGCCCGAGCTGCCGCTGCAAAGCCGCAACTTCTCGTCGTTCGGCGGCTTCGTTAACCTCAAGCTCGGCTACCGCTACTTCTACGTCATCCCGGCCGTGTCGCTCTTCTACCAGAACTACGGCGACTACGCCCTGCTCAACGGCCAGAGCACTTCGCTCAGCGGCGTGACGGTGGTGCCCTCGCTGGGCTTCCAGCTGCGCATTCCCAATTTTACGAAGTAGCCAGCCGCGCTTGGCGTCCGGTTCGGGCCGGGGCAGTACCACGACTTTTGGGCGTGGCACTGCCCCGGTCTTTTTTGGGGCCTGCAGGCTACGGTATTTGCTCTGCGAGCTATTCAAGGCCACTCACTGCGAATCTGGCATTCTGTGGCTTTCTTTGTTGCCCGTTTTTCAAAACTTTAGGTCCCCCGGCCATTCCACTCCCCCACCCTATGGAAGCTCCCAACCCCGAATTCATGCGCGAAGCCATTCGCCTGTCCATTGAGAAAATGCAGGCCGGGCACGGCGGTCCCTTCGGCGCCGTGGTGGTGAAGGACGGCCAGATTATCGCCCGCGGCTTCAACCAGGTGACGACCACCCACGACCCCACCTGCCACGCCGAAGTCGACGCCATCCGCAAGGCCTGCCAGGTGCTCGGCACCTTCCAGCTCGACGGCTGCGACCTCTACACCAGCTGCGAGCCCTGCCCCATGTGCCTCGGCGCCATCTACTGGGCCCGCCCGCGCCGGGTGTTCTACGGCAACACCAAGGCCGATGCAGCCGCCATCGGCTTCGACGACCAGTTCATTTACGAGGAATTGGACCAGCCCATGGCCGAGCGTAAATTGCCCATGACGCAGCTGCTGCGCGATGAGGCCCTGGCCGGGTTCAAGGCCTGGACGGAGCTGGACGGCCGGACGGAATATTGAGTTAATGATTAGCGGTTAATGATTAGTGATTAATGGCGGATAATATCCTAAAGTCAAAATCATTCGCGTTTGCGGTTCGGGTTGTTCGGGTATGCCATTTCTTGCAGACCGAGAAACGAGAGTTTGTTTTAGCTAAACAGCTTTTACGCTGTGGCACTGCCATTGGCAGTATGGTGCGGGAAGCCGAGTATGCGGAAAGTAAATCTGACTTCATCCACAAGCTGGCCATCGCGCAAAAAGAAGCCAACGAAACCTTGTATTGGGTTGAGCTGCTTACTGAAACAGATTACCTTACCCGCCCGCAATCGACCAGCATCCACAATGATGGTTTGGAACTCCTGAAGCTGCTGACCGCTTCCATCAAAACCGCCAAAGCCAACAAGCAAAAAGATTAATCACTAATCGTTAATCACTAATCATTGTGATAGAGTTTTATCTCAACGACCAGCCCATTCGCACCACGGAGGCCCCGGCCAGCGCCCTGCTCGATTTCGTGCGCTACCACGAGCAGCTGAAGGGCACCAAAATCGGCTGCCGCGAGGGCGACTGCGGCGCCTGCACCGTGCTGGTGGGCGAGCTGAGCGCCGACGGCCAGATGGTGAACTACCAGAGCATGACCAGCTGCCTCACGCCGCTGGGCAACGCCGCCGGCAAGCACATCGTGACGGTGGAGGGCATCAACGCGGCTGGCGCGCAGCTCACGCCCGTGCAGCAGGCCATTGTGGACGAAGGCGGCTCGCAG
Source organism: Hymenobacter daeguensis (assembly GCF_054780555.1). Lineage (NCBI taxonomy): Bacteria > Pseudomonadati > Bacteroidota > Cytophagia > Cytophagales > Hymenobacteraceae > Hymenobacter > Hymenobacter daeguensis. Next base: position 21,827 of record NZ_BAAGWC010000007.1, on the reverse strand, counting down.
TGCGGTTTCTGCACGGTGGGCTTCGTGATGTCGCTGACGGGCCACAGCCTGAGCAGCGCCCCGGCCACCGAGCAAAGCACCATTGCGGCCATCGACGGCAACATCTGCCGCTGCACCGGCTACAAGAGCCTGGAGCGCGCCGCCGCCCGCCTCACCGCCGACCTGGCCGCCCGCCCCGCCGAAAACGCCCTGGCCTGGCTGAGCGAAAAGCAGTTTGTACCCAGCTACTTCGCCGAAATCCCGGCTCAGCTGGCGGCCCTGCGCCCCGCCGCCACGCCAGCCGCGGAAGCTTCTGCCGCCGCCTCAGTTGCCGCCGCCACGCCCCACGCTAACGGTGGCAGCGCCGTTTCGACCTCGCCTAACGGCCACGCCCAAAACCAGAACGACCACGGCCACGGTTCACCCATTCGCCCATTCACGCATTCACTCATTGGCGGGGGCACCGATTTGCTGGTGCAGCGCCTCGAAGAACTGCGCGAGCAGCCCGGCGTGCGTCTGATTTTCGACCAGCCCGGCCGGCGCGGCATCCGCCACGAAACCACCGGCCGCGTAGTGCTGGGCGCCGCCACCACCGCCAGCCAGCTGCTCGACTCGGAGCTGCTGCGCGGCCTGCTGCCCAAGCTGCCGCAGTACCTGAAGCTGGTGAGCAGCACGCCCATCCGCAACATGGGCACGGTGGCCGGCAACTTCATCAACGGCTCGCCCATCGGCGACCTCACCATTATGTTCCTGGCCCTGGGCGCGTCCGTCACGCTGCTCGACGCCGCAGGCGCCACCCGCGAGCTGGCCCTGCCCGACCTTTACCTCGGCTACAAAAAGCTGGCGAAAGCCGCCGATGAGCAGGTTATCGAAATCAGCTTCCCTACCCCGCTGCCCGGCGACTTCTTCCACTTTGAGAAAGTATCCAAGCGCACCCACCTCGACATTGCCAGCGTGAATTCCGCCGCCTGGCTGCGGGTCGAAAACGGTCTTATCCAGGCGGCGCGCGTGTCGGCGGGCGGCGTGGGGCCGGTGCCGCTGCTGCTGGCCCGCACCAGCGAGTTTCTGGCGGGCCGTGAGTTCACCGCCGAAACCCTGACCGCCGCCAACGCCGTGATGCAGGCCGAAATCAGCCCGATTTCCGACGTGCGCGGCACCGCCGACTACAAGCGCCTGCTGCTGCGCCAGCTGCTGTGGGCGCATTTCCTGCAGTTTTCGCCGGAATTAGAAGTAGAAATCTGATTTTCAGTTGCTGCTTATGCCGATAGACTTCCCATCCATCGTTTGTACCGAGGATACCATTTGGGGCTCTCCTAGAATTGATGGCAGACGGCTGGCTGTTGGGGATGTAATGAGCACGTTGAAGTACGGAGGCCTTCACGAGGCACTGATTGATTTTGAGTTGTCTCGCTCAGAAGTCAGTCAAGCACTTCAATACTGTTCTACACTGCAATGCAAAACCAACGCGCTTAAAGTTTTCTGTCACAATTGCTCCTTGAGACGCCAGCAGGAAGGGCCGCTTGATACTTCAGATTTAGAGGAAATAAAAGGTGAAAATACTGTTCAAGTAAGAGGCCCTGGTTTTATCTTTTTCGGGTCAATGGAGGAATTACTTGATGATTGGAAAGGACAAGATTGGTGGACAATTGCCGCTGATTTGTCAATTGATTTAAGAGCAGAATTATTTGGTTTGCAAGACCAAAATTGAGTTTATGAACCACCTCGACCCCAACCGCCACGTGCGCGGCGAATCGCAGTACCTCGACGATGTGCCCGTGCAGCAGGGCACCCTGTACGCGGCCGTGTTTGAAAGCCCACTGGCCCACGGCGTGCTCCGCCGCCTCGATTTCAGCGCCGCGCTGGCGGCGCCCGGCGTGGCCCGCGTGCTCACGGCGGCTGACATTCCCGGCGAAAACCAGATTGGCGGCATCGTGGCCGATGAGCCGCTGCTGGCCGAGGGGCACGTGCATTTCCGGGGGCAGCCGGTGGCGCTGGTGCTGGCCCGCACCGAGGCGCAGGCCCACGCCGCCCTCAAGCTCATCCAGGTCGAAATCGACCCGCGGCCTATCATTACCGACCCGCGGGTAGCGGCCGCGCAGGGCGAGCTGATTGTGCCGCCGCGCACCTTCAAAATCGGCGATTCGGCGGCTGCCTGGGCGGAGTGCGCGCACGTTTTTGAGGGCGTGGCCGAGAACGGCGGGCAGGAGCATCTGTACATCGAAACGCAGGGCGCCTACGCCTTCCCCACCGAGATGGGCGGCGTGCGGATGATTTCTTCGACGCAAGGACCGACGGCCGTGCAGCGCCACACGGCCCACGTGCTGGGCCTGGGCATGCACCAGGTGGAAGTGGACGTGACGCGCCTTGGCGGCGGCTTCGGGGGCAAGGAAGACCAGGCCACGCCCTGGGGCGCGCTGGCCGCGCTGGGCGCCTTCATCACCAAGAAGCCGGTGAAGCTGGTGCTCGACCGCATGGCCGACATGCGCATGACCGGCAAGCGCCACCCCTACTCGTCCGATTTCAAAATCGGCTTCGACAAGGACCTCAAAATCGTGGCCTACGAAGTCACCTTCTACCAGAACGCGGGCGCGGCGGCCGACCTCTCGCCGGCCGTGATGGAGCGCACGCTCTTCCACGCCACCAACGCCTATTTCGTGCCGAACGTGACGGCTACGGCCTTTTCGTGCCGCACCAACCTGCCGCCCAACACGGCCTTCCGGGGCTTCGGCGGGCCGCAGGGCATGTTCGTAATCGAGTCGGCCCTGGCCAAGGCGGCCGAGGAGCTGGGCTTGCCCACCCACGAGTTGCAGCGGCGCAACCTGCTGCGCGAGGGCGACCTGTTCTCGTACCGCCAGGCGGCCGAGCTGTGCCACGCCGAGCAGGCCTGGGACACGGCCGCCCGCGAGTTCGACCTGGCCGGCATGCGGGCCGAAGTCGAGCAGTTCAACCAAACCCATAAGCTGAAGAAGAAGGGCTTCGCGGTGATGCCCATCTGCTTCGGCATCTCGTTCACCAAAACGCCCATGAACCAGACGCGGGCGCTGGTGCACATCTACTCCGACGGCTCGGTGGGTATCAGCACGGGCGCGGTGGAGATGGGCCAGGGCGTGAACACGAAAATCGCGCAGGTGGCGGCCCGCACGCTGGGCATTTCGATTTCGCGCATCAAAATCGAAACCACCAACACCACCCGCGTGGCCAACACCTCGCCCAGCGCCGCCAGCGCCACCGCCGACCTCAACGGCAAGGCCACCGAAATGGCCTGCGCCGCCCTGCGCAAGCGCCTGCTCGAGCACGCCAGCACCGAATACACGCTCAACTACGAGGGCCTCGAAATCCACGACGAGCAGGTGCTGGCCGCCGGCGTGCCCGCCGATACCAACTGGGAGAAGCTGGTGTCGTCGGCGTTCTGGAAGCGCGTGGCCCTCACCGAAAACGCCCACTACGCCACCCCCGACCTGCATTTCGACGCCACCGTGAACCAGGGCCACCCCTTCGCCTACCACGTGTACGGCACGGCCCTCACCAGCGTGACGGTAGACTGCCTGCGCGGCACCTACACCGTGGATGCCCTGCGCATTGCCCACGATTTCGGCCAGAGCTTCAACGAAGTCATCGACCGGGGCCAGATTGAGGGCGGCGCGGTGCAGGGTATCGGCTGGATGACCATGGAAGAAGTAGCCTACAACGCCGAGGGCCGCCTGCTCAGCAACTCGCTCAACAGCTACAAAATCCCCGACATCTACGCCGCCCCCCGGGTGCTCGACGTGCATTTCCTCGACACGCCGGGCCACCCCAAGGCCATCCTGCGCTCCAAGGCCGTGGGCGAGCCGCCGCTCATGTACGGCATCGGCACCTACTTCGCCCTGCGCGACGCGGTGCGGGCCTTCCAGGGCCACACGGTCTTGCCCTTCTCCGCGCCGATGACGCCGGAAAAGGTGCTGGTGAGCTTGTACCCGGAGTTTGTGGCGGCGAGCGAGGTAGCTGCGGTGGCGCGGGGTTAGGGCAGAATAAGTCGCAGGATTTAAAGCTGCGATAATGCATCTTTACTTGAAACAGAGCTTTGCCATCAAATTATGACCCTGAAAGAAGCTGTCCTGATATCCTTAGAAGAACTAGGGAAACTAGTAACTCACAATGATGTATGTGGGAACATTATCAACAAAGCTTACTACGATTTTGGGTCGGCTAAAACTCCTGCTTCAACAGTTTCTGCATTACTTGGCGACTTTGTTCGCAAAGGAGATTCTAGAGTAAAACGGATAAGTACCGGAAAAGGAAATTTCAGCTACTATTTGAGCAAATTTGAAGACTCCATTTTCCCTGCAACAGGCAACATCAATCAAGTAGTCCCGCTAATTACGCTGAAACAAGCGCATTATAGCGAAAGAAGCTTGCACAAATTGTTTAGCACGTATTTGAAAAGTGTTAACATTTCTTCTAAAACAATTTATCACGAACAATCAGCGAATAGCAAAGACAGTAACCAAAAGTGGATTCACCCAGACATGGTTGGAGTTGAGTTCACCAGCCTTCACACGAAAACCAGTCAAAGCTTTATTAAATCCATTAGCGTTGCAGAGTCATTTAAAATAACCTCTTACGAATTAAAGCGAGAGATAAATACTGACTACGATTTGAAACAAGCTTATTTCCAAGCAGTATCAAATTCAAGCTGGGCTAATTTTGGCTATTTGGTTGCTTTCGAAATAAGCGACAATCTGAATGATGAAATTAGCAGACTAAATCAATCATTCGGCATTGGTGTGATAGAAATAAAAGCCAATCCTTACGAGAGCAAAATTCTTTATCCTTCAAAATTTAAAAGCCTTGATTTCAAAACAATAGATAAGCTGTGTAACATAAATACAGATTTCAATAAATTCATAGATAAGATTGATAAGATATTAAAAGCACAAGACGGCTATGTAAAATCAAGCGAAAGGGAGCTTGAAGAGTTTTGTGATACTTCTTTCAAATCAGAAGCCGACATACTCGCCTATTGCAAGGAAGAAAACATTCCTACAAGCGAAAACTAAACAAATACGCAAAGAGGCTGAAGCTCCCGTAGCTTCAGCCTCTTTCAGTTTCTGCCGCAGCTCAGGGCTTTGGGGAAGGCGTGGGGCGGACGCGGGCCGGTTATCGGGCCAGCGCCGAGCGCGGCGGCCGGTTACTTTTGCTCTACCGCACGGTTTTTCCACCTCACCACACGGCTGCCCCTTCAACGATGAAGCCCCCGGTGCAGGAACACCGAGGGCTTCGAAGAAGAAGGTGGAATCAGCACCTAATTCTCGGTCCTATGAGAAGAAATCGTGCGGCGAAGATACGGCGGAAAGTCGTGCTTCGTAAACCCATACCACCAGCGCCCGAAAAAGGTTTCTGGTGGTGGCTGGTTCTGGAAACGGTCAAGGTGGCACTAGCCGCCGCGGCCCGCCACTGGATTGGCTAAAGGTTGGCAGGGGGCGGGGCCGCGAGGCTTCGCCCCCTGTTTTTTATCCTTACGCCTTAGCCCGCCGCCCCTGCAGGATGCGGTAGAACGAGCGGGTCTGCACCTCTTCCAGCGTCAGGCCGGTGGCCAGAATTTCCTCTTCCGAGATGGCGCCGCAGTTTAGGGCCTTGAGGAAGAAGTTGAGCAGGCCCTGGCCGGTGGCGGCGTCGTCGAAGATGTCGCCGGTGAGAGTGCTGATGGCGGCGCGCTCCACGAAGGTTTTCAGGCGGAACACGGCGTCGTCGTAGCTGCTCAGGAAGAAGTTGTAGGTGGCGGCGTAGCGCATCGGCAGCTGCGCGGGGTTCAGGTCCCAGCCCTGGTAGAAGCCGTTGATGAGCGAGTGGGTGCTGTGGTGGTAGGCCTGCCGCCAGGCGTTGTGCACGCTCTCGCGGTTTTCGCGCAGCTGGGCAAACGTGAGGTTGTCGCCGCGGTGCGGGCCGATGGGCATCACGTTGGTGGCTCCGTCCGAGAGGAAGATGCCGGTGCCGCCGAGGGCCACCTTGGTCATGTGGTGGGCGAAATCGCACACGGGATGGCCCATGGTCTGATACCGGGCCGTGATGCCGCAGCTGGCCGTGTAGTCGTAGGTGCCGAAGTGGGCCGCGATGCAGCGCCCCTCGCTGGCCCGGATGATGCGCATGAGCGGGTTGCGCCCCTCCTCGTCCATGATAATCTGGGTGGCCTCCACCATCGTCTCCATTTTGAGCGTGCCGGGGGCCAGGCCGTTGGCCTGTTCCAGCAGCTCGAACAGGCGCACCATGGTCGTCATCTGCTCGGGGATGGTCACCTTGGGCAGCATCACCACGAAGTTGGCGGGCAGCTGGCCGCCGGTTTCGGCCAGCAGCGTGGTCAGGAAGATGTCGAGCGTGCGCACGCCGCGCTGCTTGAGGTCTTCGGTGAAGGGCTTGATGCGGATGCCGATAAACGGCGACAGCGTGCCCTGCTGCGTGCCTTTGGCCACTTCCTTAGCGGCGCGCACGGCGGTTTCGTCCTCCTCCGCATCGGGCCGGTTGCCGAAGCCGTCTTCGAAATCGACGCGGAAGTCTTCCACGGCCTCGCGCTTCAGCTTCGCCACAATCTTATTGTACACCGAGTAGGCCAGCCAGGCGGGCTCCTGCTTGCGGTCCTCGGGGCTCAGGGCGTCGAGCTTGGCGGTGAGGGCGGCCACGTCGGCTTCGAGCGTGGGCAGCTGCTCGTGGTTTTTGAACTGCAGCGCCCGGGCCAGCTCCACGAAGTTGGGCGCGTAGGTGAGCAGGTTGTTGAGGGCGATTTCGCCCATCCGCACGCAGGTATCGGCCTTGAAGAGGTTGGCGCCGCCGTACACGGTGTGCACGGGCTGGCGGTCGGGCCGGTCGCCGGGGTAGGTGCGCTGGAAGGCCAAGTTGGCCGTGCCGAGCTCATCGAGCAGGGCGGCTTTGTCGGATTCGGGTAAGCTGAGTTTCATGGTGGGAAATTATTTTAATGATTAATGGTTAATGGTTAATGGTTAATGGCTTTGGTGAATGTGCTGGCGCCCAACATTTACCATTAACCGTTAATCATTAACCATTATATCACGACCCGCGGTAGGTGGAATAGCCGAACGGATTCAGCAGCAGGGGCACGTGGTAATGCGCGTTTTCGGCCACGTTGAACACGATTTCCACCCAGGGATAGAAATTCGTCGTGCCGTCCTGCGCGAAATATTCCTGGGTGTAGAATTTCATTTTATACACGCCCAATGCCACCGGCTTTTCCTTAGCCAATAAATCGGGAATGCGGCCGTCGGAGTTGGTTTTGCCGCGGGCGATTTCCTGCCAGTCGTCGCCGACCTGCTGCAGCAGGGCGATGCTGACGTTGGCCGCCGGCTTGCCCTTGGTGGTATCGAGAATGTGCGTAGTAATCTGGCTCATGCGGCGAGGAGTTTTTCGAGGCGGAGGCGGGTGATTTTGTCCTGCTCGCCGGCGGCAATCAGGATTTCGGCTTCGGGCAGGTTGGGCAGGCGGGCTTGCAGCAGGGCCAGCATCTCATCGGCCGTTTTACCGGTGGCGCACACGATGAAGATGTAGCCGAAGCGGCGCTCGTAGTCCTCGTTGCCCGTGGCCAAAGCTTCCAGCGTTTCCTGCGAAGCCTGGCGTACGGAAGCCTGCTCGCCTTCGGCCCAGGTGCTGGTGCTGGCGAATTTGGCGCGCAGGGCCTCCACGTCGCCCCCGATTTTGGGGTGGTGGGTGAAGGCTTCGCGCCAGTCGGCTTCGCTCAGCGGCTGCCAGCGGGCGGTAGCCTCGCGCAATAGGGTCGCTTCGTCGGCCACGGGGAAGGCGGCGAGCATGCTCTGCACCCAGGCTGTCGAGCCGCAGCATTTGCCCAGCGCTTCGGCCAGAGCGGGTTTATCGAGGTAGTTGAGTTCGGCTAGGGTCATGCTTGGTTCTTCTTGTCGTCGCGGTACAGCTCGGGGTGGGCGCTGGTACGCGACATAAATTCAATGGTGCCTTTGCCCCGGCGGGCTTTCTCGGCGAAGGCAATGCCGGCTGCTACGCCCAGCAGCGCCAGCAGGCCGCCGCCGGCCACGCCCCAGCCGCTGCGGAAATTCAGCCAGAGCAGCAGGCCGAGGAAGCTGCCAATCAAAGCCGGAGCGATGAATAGCTGCAGCCACGCCAGCGCCGAAAGTAACTGCTCGAGGAATTTCATGAGTTGGTTGTTCTGGCGGGTCACCTCACCCCCTGCCCCCCGTTTCGCTTTAAGCGCGAAGCCAAAAAAGAGGGGGCACCGGTAATGCCTTGTAGCACATGCTTTAGCTTGTGCCGGGACCGCGCAACGATGCACAAGCTAAAGCATGTGCTACAATCGTCAGGCTCCCCCTCTCCGCAGGAGAGGGGGCCGGGGGGTGAGGTGACGCCTACCGCACCGTCGGAAACCGGTTCACGTTCTTGTAGTAGATGTACACCGACGGCTCCTGGCCCATGGCCGTGGCCCACTGCTGGCAGTAGGGCGCCATCCAGATAGAATCGCCCTTTTTCACCGGGTACCAGCACTGGTCGAGCATGTAGATGGCCTGGCCTTCGAGGTACATGAGGCCGTGCTCCATGATGTGGGTTTCGACCATGGGCAGGTTGCCGCCGAGGCCGTAGGTGAAGATGTTCACGGCCATGTCGAAGCCCGGCTCGTTCGGCAGCAGCTCCTGGATGCGCAGGGCCTCGTCGTTCATGTAGATGGGCGCTTTGCTGTAGTCGCGCGCGCCCCAGCAGATGCCCGGCGTGGCGTGGCCCGCCAGCGGCTCGTACACCTTGTGGAAAGTGAGCAGTTGCGTACCGGCCTCGGGCTGGCTGAACTCGTAGGTCTGGCCCACGGGCACGTACACGTACTGGCCCTGCTGCAGCGCCCGGGTTTCGTCGCCCACGGTGGCTGTGCAGCCGCCCTGCACCACGTAGAAGAAAATCTGCGAGGCCTCGGTTTCGCCCTGCACGCGGCCGGCTTCGGTGAGGGTGACGAGCGTCTGGCACAGATTAGCGCCCATCTGCTCGTTGATGATGACGTTGGTGGTGCAGCCCGTCCAGCCGGGCACGTTGCTGTTGATGTAGCCGTCGGGGGCGATGATGGCGTGGTTGCGCTTCACCACGGAGCGCGTCAGGGCGGACATTTCCATTTACTTGGTGGGAATTTGAAGGCGGAGGAGGTGCAGAAACCGGTCGGCCACTTCGAGCGCGGCGGCCAGGTCGGCCAGCTCCACATCCTCCAGCGGGTTGTGGCTGATGCCTTTGTAGCAGCGGATGAACATCATCGTGACCGGCGCCACGGCCGAAATCGGTACGGCGTCGTGGCCGGCACCGCTCACCAGGGCCACCACTTCGTGGCCGGCGTCGGCAATGGCTTCGGCCAGGGTTTCGTTCAGCGCGGCGGAGCAGGCGGCGGGTGCGGTTTCCTGAATCAGGTTCCAGTCCAGCGCCACGTTGCGCTGGGTGGCAATGGCTTCGGTGTAGGTTTTGAGGGCGGCGTAGGCATCGGCGAGCTGCGTGGCGTCGGGGCTGCGCAGGTCGAGGCTGCAGGTAACGTCGCCGGGAATGACGTTGCTGGCGGCGTGGCTCAGGCTGAGCTTGCCCACGGTGGCCACCAGCCCCCGCCCGTGCGAGAGGGCAAACTGCTCGGCAATGAGCACGAACTCGGCGGCGGCGCAGAGGGCATCCTGGCGCATGTCCATGGGCACGGTGCCGGCGTGGCCGGCCATGCCGGTAAAGGTCAGCTCCACGCGCATCTGGCCGGCAATGGCCGTCACCAGCGCCACCGGCAGGTTGCGCTCCCAGAGCACCGGGCCCTGCTCAATGTGCATTTCGAAGTAGCCCAGCCAGTCGTCGGCCGGAATGGCGTCATCGGCAATGCGGGCGGCGTCGGCTTCCATCATTTCCAGGGCGCGGGCCAGCGTGATGCCGCCGGCATCGGGCCGCGTCAGCCAGCTGTGGTCGAAGGAGCCGGCCACCACTTTGCTGCCCAAATAAGTAGTGTGGAAGCGCACGCCCTCCTCGTCGCTGAAGGCAATCAGCTCGACGTGGAACGGCAGCGCCACCTGCTGGGCCAGCAGCTGCTCCAGCACGTCGAGGGCCATGAGCACGCCCAAGGGCCCGTCGAACTTGCCGGCGTTCACCACCGTGTCGATGTGCGAGGCCAGCACGAAGGTTTTGGCCGCTGGGTTGGCGCTCACCAGCCGGCCGCGCAGGTTGCCGATGCTGTCGGTGCGGGTGGCCAGGCCGGCGGCTTCCAGCCAGCCCTGCACCAGCCGGCGGCCGTCGAGGAAAGCGGCCGTGCCGAAGGTGCGCGTCACGCCCTCGGCCTGCTCGCTGATGGCGGCCAGCTCCAGAATGCGCTGCATAATACGCTCGGCGCGGGCAGTGTAGGATTGTTGCATGCAGCTACCGGGTTAGGATTTCGCCGTGGCGGAGATGGGTGAAACTCGGGTGCCGAAAAACTTCCTCGCCTTTGAGGAAAGTTAATTCAATCACCCCCGCCAATTCCTGGCAAATGTAAGGGGATACTTTGTGTTTGTGCCGAATCATTTCCTCGCGCACCACGAAGGTCTGCTCGGGGTCAAACACGATTAAATCGGCGTCGAAGCCCGGCGCAATCCGGCCTTTTTTCTGCGCCTGGCCGGCCAGTTTCGCCGGGTTCTCGCTCAGCCACCGGGCCATGTCATTCAGGCCGGCGCCGCGCCGGCGGGCGGCCGTCCAGAGCACCGGCAGGGCCAGCTGCAGCGAGGCAATGCCGCCCCAGGCGGTGGTGAAGTCGCCGCTGGCCAGCTGCTTGAGGTCGGGTGGCGCGGGCGAGTGGTCGGTGGCCACAAAGTCGATGATGCCGGCCTGCAGCGCGGCCCACAGCTGGTCGTTGTTGGCCTTTTCGCGAATGGGTGGGGCGCACTTAAACTGCGTCTGGCCGTCGGCAATGTCCTCGGCGTTGAAGTAGAGGTAGTGCTGGCCGGTTTCCACCGTCAGCGGCAGGCCCTTCGCCTTCGCCGCCGCGATGGGCGCAATGGAATTGGCCGACGACAGATGCACGATGTGCACCGGGCAATTGAACTCCTCGCACAGGCGAATCATCATCGCAATGGCCGCGTCCTCCCATTCTTTGGGCCGCGAGGCCAGGTAGTTGGGGTACGAGCGGTGGTCGTTTTGCTTCCAGTCGTCGTGGTCTTCCGACAGCTCGCAGTGCACCAGCAGCGGCAGCCGGTGTCGTGCCAGCACGGGCATCACCTGCCGCAGGTCGTCCTCCGTGGCATTCGGAAAATCATCGATGCCGGAGTGCGTCAGAAACGCCTTGAAGCCGAGCACACCGGCCGCAATCAGCGGCTCAATCTCGGCCTCGTTGCCGGGCACCACGCCGCCCCAAAACCCCACGTTGCAGTGCAGCTGGCCCTGGGCGGCGGCCTTTTTCGCGTCCAGGCTGGCCACCGACGTGGTGACGGGCGCCGAGTTCAGCGGCATGTCGACCAGCGAGGTGAGGCCGCCGGCCAGCGCGGCGCGGGTGGCCGTGTCGAAGCCCTCCCAGTCGGTGCGGCCGGGCTCGTTGATATGGACGTGCGGGTCAATCACGCCGGACAGAATGGCGTGGCGGCCCACGTCGCGCACGGGGCCGGGCACCTCGGCCTCGTAGGGCAGCAGGGCGCTGATGCGGCCGTTTTCGATGAGAATAGTGGCGGCGCGCTCGCCCTCGGGCGTCACGACGCGCTGGCTGCGCAGGGCTGATGTTGGCATGGTAGCAAAGTTTCGCGCTAAATTGGGGGCTTTTTCCCGGTTCAATTAAATTGGTGGGGAGGAAAAAGAACGTCATGCTGAGCGCAGTAGAAGCATCTCTACTGCAATAGTAAATGAATTACTTACACGGTAGAGATGCTTCGACTGCGTTCAGCATGACGTTCTGAATTTATCCGAATACTCTTCTGGCCTACTCGCGTCTGTATGCTCCAATACGTTACCCTGCTTTCCCTTATTCTCGCGTTTCTGCTGTTGCTGGGCGTCATTTTCGTGCTGCAGCGCGTGGCCAAAACGCGGCCCGGCGGCGGCGCGGTCGGCAGCAGCGGCTTCACGCTGGAGGGCTATTCCTACGCCCTGATGCTGCTGGCCGTGGTGGCGGGCGTGGGCATCTGCTACGTGCTGGCGCGCGACTCGCCCTGGGCCGGCCACATCATGGAATGGCTCAACATTGTGGTGCGCCTCATGCACATCACCTTCGGCATTGCCTGGATTGGGGCCTCGTTCTACTTCGTGTTCCTCGAAAACGCCCTCAACCGCACCGACAACGTGCGCGACGAGCTGGCCGGCAACCTCTGGGCCGTGCACGGCGGCGGCTTTTATTACCTGGAGAAGTATAAGTCGGCCCCGCCGGTCATTCCCAAAAGCCTGCACTGGTTCAAGTACGAGGCGTATTTCACCTGGCTCTCGGGGTTCAGCCTGCTGTTCGTGGTGTACTACTTCAACGCCAGCTCCATGCTCATTGACCCGCGCGTGCTCGACATCTCGCCGCTGGCGGGCGTGGGCATCGGGGTGGGCTCGTTCGTGGCCGCCTGGCTGATTTACGACGGGCTGTGCCGCACCGAGTTCGTGCGCAGCCCGTGGTTCAAGGTTGTGGGCTTCATCCTGGCCACGGGGTTTGCGTTTTTCTACGCGCAGGTATTCAGCGCCCGGGCGGCCTACATTCACTTCGGGGCCATGCTGGGCACGCTGATGGTGGCCAACGTTTTTTTCATCATCATCCCGGCCCAGAAGGCCATGGTGAAGGCCGCCACCGAAGGCACCCCGCTCGACCCGACGCTGGGCAAAAACGCCCTGGCCCGCTCGCTGCACAACAACTACTTCACCTTGCCGGTGCTGTTTGTGATGGTCAGCAACCACTTCCCCAGCACCTTCGGCCATGCTTATCCGTGGGCCATTCTGGCGGCCATCACGCTGGGCACGGCCGGCGTGAAGCACTGGCTGAACCTGCGCGAAAAGCACCAGACCGATACCGCCGTGTGGGTGCTGCCCGCCGCCGTGGCCCTGCTGCTGGGCGTGGTGTTCGTGACGGCGCCGCCCGCCCAATCGGGCGGCACGGCGGGCGCGGCAGCCGCCTGCACCCAACAGGTGAGCATGAGCCAGGTAAACATGATTGTGCAGAAGCGCTGCATTCAGTGTCACTCCGCGCACCCGACGGACGACGTGTTCAAGTCGCCGCCCAACGGTGTGGTGTACGACACGCCCGAGGACATCATTCGCCTGAAAGACAAAATCATGCAGCGCGTGGTGGTGACCAAAACGATGCCCCAGAACAACAAAACCCAGATTACGCAGGAGGAGCGCGACCTCATTGCCTGCTGGATAAATCAGGGGGCGCAGAATAAGTAGCAGATGCCCGCAACTATCCGAACGTCATGCAGAGCGCAGCGAAGCATCTCGCGTGCTCAAGTAATATAATCGATTGAGTAACTGCTGCACGCAGGATGCTTCGCTGCGCTCTGCATGACGTTTTTAATTTCTCCCATGCCCTCCCCTCCCCGCGACCTGCCCGTTTGGACCCTGGCGGCGGCCAGCCTGCAGGCCGGCAAGCCCGTGGCCCTGCTGTGCGTGCTGCGGAGCGAGGGCAGCAGCCCCGGCCGCCAGGGCTTTAAGATGGCCGTAACGGCTGACGCCGTGGCCGGCTCCATCGGCGGGGGAATCATGGAGCATAAGTGGGTGGAGCTGGCCCGCCAGCGCCTGCGCGAGGCCGACGCCACGCCCCTGCTGCGCCCGCAGATTCATCGGCGGGAGGCCCCGGCCGACCGCTCCGGCATGATGTGCTCGGGCGAGCAGGACGTGCTGCTCTGGCCGCTGGCAGCGGCCGACTCAGGCCCGGTGCAGGCCATTGAACAGGCCCTGCAGGCCGGTATCGGCGGCTATTTGCAGTTAAGCGCGGCCGCCGGCCTTCAGCTTGTTGCCCCTGCGGAAGCGGCCGCTGCCTCAGGGGCTGATGCCGCATTCCATAGCTACCAGCCTGGGCCCGCCTGGCGCTACCGCGAGCGGCTGGGTTTCCGCGACCAGCTCGTTATTGTGGGCGGCGGGCACGTCAGCCTGGCCTTGTCGCGGGTGGCGGCGGCGCTCGATTTTGAGCTGACCGTGCTCGACGACCGCCCCGACCTGCCCACGCTCGACGCCAACGAGGCCGCCCACCATCGCCGCGTCATCAGCTACGAGAACGTGGCGGCCGAGGTGCCCGCCGGCCCCCACCGCTACGTGGTGGTGATGACCGTGGGCTACCGCACCGATGCCGCGGTGCTGCGCCAGCTGCTGCCCCTACCCTACCGCTATCTGGGCGTGATGGGCAGCGTGGCCAAAGTAGCCGAGCTGCGCCGGGGCCTGGCCGAAGCCGGGTTTTCGGCCGCGGAAATTGCGCGGCTGCGCGGCCCCATCGGCGTGGCCATCAGCAGCCAGACGCCGGAGGAAATTGCCATCAGCATCGCGGCCGAGCTGATTCAGGTGCGGCGGGGCAATGAGCAATGAGTAAAAATCTGTCATCCTGAGCGCAGCGAAGGACCTTATCACGTTCGAATTGCTCGGCATTTACTGCCAATCGTTCAGAGGTGACAAGGTCCTTCGCTGCACTCAGGATGACAGATTTCGATTCTTCATTAAACCGAAGCTGCCCTACCGGTCTGAGTCGCTGGATTCGGTCTGGGGCAAGGTGCCGTTGGCAAACTCTTCGGTGAAGACGCGGTAGCGGTCGAGGATGGAGCGCACGGAGCGTTTGAGCACGATTTCGCCCATGGGGCCTTCGGGCACGGTCACGCCGGAGGCGTAGCCGTTCCACACGGCGCGGTTCGATTTCACGTCGATGAGCGTGACCAGCAGCGTGCCTTCGGCCAGCAGCAGGCGCACGGGCTCGTAGCCCTGGCGCTCTTCTTTGGGTGTGTCGTCGTTTTCCTCGATGTTGCGCTTAATCCACTGGCTAAGGTCTTCCTGCTGGAAGCCGTGGAAGTTCATATCGCCCTGATACACCCGGAAGTTCACCAGCATGTCGGGCCGCTTCTTGGCCAGGCGGTAGCCCTGGGCCATAAACCGCTGCTGAATGGCCTCGCGCACCGACTGCCCCAGGCGGCTGCTGTCGGAGGTGAGGCCGGTGCCGGTTACGAAATCGTAGGTGCGGTAGTGGCGGAAATTGCCCCGGTAGCTGTAGTCCGAATCGACGCGGGCTTCGCGCATGGTCATGCAGCCCGTCAGGGCGAGCACGGCGAGTAATAATAGCGTAATCGTAGGTTTCATAAGGTAACGGTTAATCCTGGTTATGGGACTACCAATGTACGAAACCTAAGGCACTTAGCGTTTGGCCGAGGGTCAATAAAATTGTGGTTTTTTCAACGTTTCGGCCAAAACCCGGCGCTAGCGGTAACCAGCGGCCTGCAGGGCAAACAATTCGGCATAGCGCCCGCCCCGGGCCAGCAGCTCCTCGTGGCTCTCAGTCTCCATGAGCTGGCCCTTTCCTGCTTCCTCCGCTACTATATTTGACGCCTATGGGACACCCCGAAATACCGCCGCGCTCCTACACGGCCGAGGAATATTTTGCACTGGAAGACAAGAGCGACCTGCGCCACGAGTTTTTCGAGGGCGAGGTATTCGCCATGGCGGGCGAGAGCATCGCGCATAACACCATTGCGCTGAACATGGCAATGGCCTGCCGCCAGGCTCTCCGTGGCAAGCAGTGCCGGGTGCAAATAGAAGGCATCCAGCTAGCGGTAGAAGCCAACCGCCACTATACCTACCCCGACATCATGGTGAGCTGCGACCCACAGGACCAGCGCGAGAGCCGACGCTTGCATCACCCAACGCTTATCGTAGAAGTGCTTTCGCCCTCCACCGAAGCCTATGACCGGGGGCTGAAATTCAACCAGTACAAGAAGCTGCCCTCGCTGCGGCACTACCTGCTGGTATCGCAAAAAACCTGGCTGGTGGAGTGGTACCAGCTGAGCGAGCACGGCGTGTGGGGCCACACCGCCCTGGCCGAAGCAGAAGATGCCGTCGTTATCCCGGAGCTAAACCTGACGATGACGCTGGTACAGATTTATGAGGAAGCCGGCGTAGCGCCGATGCAGGCAGGCTTTGCGGCGGAAGAGGAGTAGCCGCTGTTTAGGGTAGGACGTCTGTCATCCTGAGCGGAGCGAAGGACCTTATCACGTTCGCGCCGCTTGAAATTACGGCCAATCGTTCTGACCAGATAAGGTCCTTCGCTGCGCTCAGGATGACAGACGATAAAAATCAACGCTCTTCTCCCCTAGCGGTAACCAGCGGCCTGCAGGGCAAACAATTCGGCATAGCGCCCGCCCCGGGCCAGCAGCTCCTCGTGGCTGCCAATCTCCACGAACTGGCCGTTTTCGATGACCAGGATGCGGTCGGCCATGCGGACGGTGCTGAAGCGGTGGCTGATGAGGACGGCGGTTTTGCCCTGGGTGAGCTCCTTGAAGCGCTCGAAGACTTCGAACTCGGCGCGGGCGTCGAGTGCTGCCGTGGGCTCGTCAAGGATGAGGAGCTGGGCGTCGCGCATGTAGGCGCGGCCGAGGGCGATTTTTTGCCACTCGCCGCCGCTCAGGTCTACGCCGCCGTTGAAGCGGCGGCCAATCATCTGGTCGTAGCCGCCGGGGAGCTTGGCGATGACGGTATCGGCGAGGCTTTGCTGGGCGGCGGTTTCGATACGGGGCTGGTTGTGGCGCTCGTCGATGCGGCCAACGGCAATATTCTGGCCGGCGGGCAGCTGGAAGCGCACAAAGTCCTGGAAGATGACGCCGATTTCCTGGCGTAGCACGGCGGGGTCGTATTCGCGCAGGTCGTAGCCGTCGAGCAGGATGCGACCTTCGGTGGGGTCGTAGAGGCGGGCCAGGAGCTTGACGAGGGTGGTTTTGCCGGCCCCGTTTTCGCCCACGAGGGCCAGCTTTTCGCCGGCTTTTAGGGTAAAGCTGAGGTTGCGAATGGCCCATTTTGTACCATTCTTGTACTGGAACCCGACGTTTTCAAACTGAAACCCCTGCTGAATGGGCCGGGGGAAGGGAATGGGCCGTTCGCCGGTGAGCTCCTGGCGCACGATGCGCGGCCGCAGCGCAAAGAAGTCAAAGAAATCCTGGAGATACAAGGCGCCGTCGGCCACGGAGCTGAAGCGGCTGAGGATGCCTTCGAGCAGGGCGCGCAGGCGGGCGAAGGAGCCGGCCAGGAAGGTGAGCTGGCCGAGCGAGATGCTGCCGGCCGCGGTGCGGGCGATGATGTAGACGTAGGCGCCGTAGTAGCCGGCGGCGCCGATGGCGGCGAAGAGCGTGCCCCAGCCGGCGCGGCGCAGCACGAGGCTTTTGTTTTGGCGGTAGAAGTCGTCGGAGAGGGTGCGGAAGCGGCCGATGAGGAAATCGGAGAGGCCGAAAATCTTGACTTCCTTGGCGGTTTCGTCGGAGGCGCCGGTTTGGCGGAGGTAGTCGAGCTCGCGGCGCTCGGGCGTCCAGGAGTGCGAGAGGGAGTAGCTGCGCTCGTTGAAGTGCGACTCGCCGAGGAAGGCGGGCACCACGGCCAGCAGCAGCAGCCCCAGCAGCCAGGGCTGGAAGGCCACGAGGCCGCCGGCGAGGAGCACGAGGGTGATGAAATCCTGGCCCTGGCTGAGCACCTGGCTCATGAGCACGGTGCGGGAGAGGGTTTGGCGGCGGGCGCGCTCGAGCTTGTCGTAGAAGGTGCTGTCTTCGAACTGGTCGAGGTCGAGGCGGGCGGCGTGCTCCATGAGGCGAATGGAGGACTGGTTGGCGAACAGGTCGCCGAGCAGCGAATCGAGCAGGGCCACGCCGCGGCCCAGGGCATCGGCGAGCAGCACGAGGCCGAACTCGAGGCCCACGAGGGTGAGCACGGGCGTGAGCTGGCGGGCGGCGGCGGGCAGCTTGGTGAGGGCCACCACGTCGTCGATAATCAGGCGGCCGACGTAGAGCGTGGCCAGCGGCAGAAACGCGCGCAGCAGGCGCAGCACGAGGTTGGCGGAGGCCAGCGCGGGGCTGGTGGCCCAGATGAGTTTCAGGAAGGCGGGCAGGTGGCGCAGGGCCGATACCCGCTCGCGCACGCTCACGGCGGGCTTTTCGGGGCCGCGCCCGGCGTTGGGGTTCTTGGCGGAGATGGATTTCAGGAAGTCAAACATGGCCCGGGCGTGGGCAAGGTTGGGGCCGGGTTTGGGGGGCGGCCGTTTTGGCAGGGGGTGGGGCTACTCGGATGCTCGGAATTAAGCACTAACTAGCAGCTTAATCCACCGTTTGCTAAAAGAGCAGCTAGGTGCCTTATTTGCGCCCGATGCCACTGTCTATCTTCTGCTGTTCCCATGCCAAAGGACCTTGCTTATTCATTTGACGACGAAGTTGCTTCGAAGTTTTACTACGACATGGACGGCAAGCGCCTGGAAATTCATTTCACCGGCTGCTGGGAAATCGCCACCAAGCGCTACCACGATGGGCCCTGTCATTTGTTGATTCACCAATGGACCGATGCCCGCTGCCAAGAGGAGGCCGTAAGCCCCCGCTTTGTCCGGTTGGAAGAGTGCATGGGCATCGTCAGCTTACTGATGTACTTCGCTTGGACCGCTGAGGGGGCGGAGGCGGTGATTAACACAATAGACAACCGCTACCTACTGCTCCGATTTGCCAACCCGTCTGTGGAAGTGGTTTTGTAGCCAAGCAAGCACAGAAACTCTCGGTTTCCTAAACGTCCCCAACCCCTCGGCAACAGGTAGCCACCCGGCCGCCGCAGCCCCGACAGATTCTAAGAAACTCAGCTACGACTCAACGTTTCCCCAGCAGCCCCTGCCCCGCCAGCGGCTGGGGCTTCTTGCGGTTCCGGCCGGGGCCGGTGACTTATCGGGCGTCTCGGCGCACGGGTGCTGGCCGGGCTTACACGCTTGGCGGCGGGGCCTGCTACCCGGCGTGGTATATTTGCTTATACCCCTCACGCCCCAAACTGCCCTTTGTCATGTCAACCATCACCTCTCTCTCGCAGCTCGACCCCGACGGTGTTTACACCTACGCCGATTACCTGACGTGGCGGTTTGATGAGTTTGTGGAGCTGATAAAGGGCAAGGTATTGCGGCCGATGGCCGGAGCCAGCCGCCGGCACCAGCAGCTGTCGCGGCGCCTGGAGTACGTTATTGAAAGCCACTTGCGGCGCAGCCCCTGCGAGATGTATCACGCCCCGTTTGATGTGCGCCTCACGCGCCACGTGGGCGCGGGCGATGCGCAGGTGCAGACCGTGGTGCAGCCCGATATTATGGTGGTGTGCGATACGGCCAAGCTGGACGAGCGCGGCTGCGTGGGGGCCCCGGACTGGATTATCGAAATCGTGTCGCCCGGCAACCTGAAGCACGACACCAAAACGAAGTTCGACCTTTACGAGGAAAATGGGGTGCGCGAATACTGGGTGGTGTTTCCCGGCGAGCAAACCGTGCTGGCCTACTTGCTGGACGCGCACGGCCGCTACGAGGTGGCCGGTGAGTACGCCGCCCCCGGCCCCATGCCCGTCACGGTGCTGCCCGGGCTGGCCGTGGAATGGAGCGAAGTGTTTGACGCGGCGGGGTAACGCCCCCCCCCGGCTAGCGGGCGTAGCGGTGCCTGCGTAGCGCTTGAAACAACCGCCACCCCGCTACCTGCCCGGCGGGCTTTTCGGGGCCGCGCCCGGCGTTGGGGTTCTTGGCGGAGATGGATTTCAGGAAGTCAAACATTGCCGGGGCGTGGGCAAGGTTGGGGCCGGGTTTGGGGGGCGGCCGTTTTGGCAGATGCTGTAATACCTTGCGATATCAATAGTAAATTTTTCAGTCTAATCAGTCAAACCAGCGAATCAACTCCATTTCACAATGCTTGTACAAATTCCTTCTGCAAATAATACTAATGGCACCTTCGCTATTGAAACAAATAGCCAACCAATAGTGCTAATTGGTGCTAATGGCTCTGGGAAAACCAAAATGGGCTATTTTATAGAGCAGCATAACGAAAGGCAAAATCCAGTAGTGAGGATATCTGCACATAGGGCACTGAATATGCCTGACCATGCAACACTTCTTAGCATGGAACAGGCAGAAGACGCTCTAAAATATGGTTCACCTCAAGGTCGCAATAACCCTCAACATTTCAAGTACAGCAATCAATCACCTACAGTATACCTACAAAATGATTACGGTCATTTGCTATCTGCTCTTTTTGCCCAAGAAAACACCAGAAACGCCAATTTTGTTAAGTTAGCACGCTCAGGTGCAAATAATAATGATGGAGTACCAAATTCTTCAATTGACACTATAGTAAGAATTTGGCAGGATATTCTACCCCACAGAGAAATCGAATTTATTGATAGTAGAGTAAAAGCCAAAGCATCTGGAAACGCTTACCAAGGCAAGGAAATGAGTGACGGAGAACGGGTGTCGCTTTATTTAATTGGTCATTGTCTTGCTGCAAAAGCAAATTCGATTATAATTGTTGATGAACCTGAGCTTCATTTGCATAAATCACTAATGAGCAATTTATGGAGCCAGGTAGAGAGCGCACGACAGGACTGTCAGTTCATATATATCACTCATGATTTAGAATTCGCATCTTCTCGTACAAAAGCAACTAAGATTTGGGTAAAATCATTTTCTGCAAACAGCACTTGGGATTGGCAAATAGTACCTGAGGTTGAGGAAATTCCTGAAGAACTAGTTCTACAAATAGTAGGCAGTCGTAAACCAATTCTTTTTGTAGAAGGAGAAAAGGGCAGCTATGATTACGAACTATTCCAATATATTTTTCCCCAGTTCACTATCCTCCCCCGCGGTGGTGGCTCAAAGGTTATTGAATCTACTAAGGCACTACGAGGTAACGCTTCATTACACACCATTGAAGCGTGGGGATTAGTTGACCGTGACTATAAAACGTCAGAAGAAATAGCTGGCTTGGAGCAGAACCACATTAGAGTATGCGATGTCGCCGAAGTAGAAAATCTACTCTTGATTCCGGAATTGATTGCACTCGTTGCCAAGCATCAGGGGTACCAAGACCCCACTGAATTCATTGATGCAACCACAAATTTCGTTATAACCCACTTGGAACGAGAATTTGAAAAGGAGGTGTCCTATACCTCTTCTTTAGAAATTAATTACCGCCTCAACGCTTTCAATAAAAAGAAACTTGGATTAGCCGATATTAAACAAGCTGTCGCCGACTTGGCCTCTACCATTGACGTTGATGCCATTTACGAACGACATCGTGCATTGTATCAACGCATCATTGATACTCGTGACCTAAGAGCAGCTCTCCGTCATTATACAAACAAAGGATTGCTACCAAATATGTCAAACATACTTCACTTAGGAAGGGGTGAATATGACAAGCTAATCATTCGTCTACTTAAAACAGATAAGAAGGCGGAAATAGTAGCGGCTTTGCAACAATACATTCCTACTGTGGGCACCGTTTCTCAGCTTAGCGCGACTTAAGTAGCTATCATTGCACCCCCAGAAGCCCCCGCCCCGCCAGCGGCTGGGGCTTCTTGCGGTTCCGGCCCAGCAGAAACCCCAGGCCGCACCCGCTACATCTTTGTACAATAATTTTTATTAAATAAAATATTATTGTACAAACTTCAGTATATTCGCGTACAAGAACATAAACAGATTTAAAAATTCTTGTACAGCCGGTTATGGCCCGCAGCTCCCGTCCTTCTACCAATTTGCTGGCCCGGGTGCGGGCCTGGTTCGGGCTCGACCAGCCCGCGTTGGCGCTGTACCTGGGCGTGAGCCCGGCACTGGTTAGCTCCGTGGAGGCCGGCCGCCGACGCCTCACCCCGGAGCTGCTGCTGGCGCTGCGGCCGCTGGTGCAGCACCTGCCCCCGGCCGAGGCCCCCGCGCCCACCCCGGCGGCGCTGCC